>JACCSC010000282.1 GCA_013813215.1 Geodermatophilaceae bacterium
GCTCGACGAACAGGACCTTGCCGAACGTGCCGACCGGCAACGGAGGTCGTCCCACCCCAGCACCTGCCTCATCGGTAAAAGATGAGTAAAGGATGCACCAGGGGCCGTCAGAACGCTAGGATTTGCCTCTGACCTGGGGTTTTGCTCCCCCGAGTGGACTCGAACCACTAACCCTGCGATTAACAGTCGCATGCTCTGCCAATTGAGCTACGGGGGACCGCCGTACAGCGGGGCCGAGGCTACCTCATGGCCGGGGTCGGGAGTACGGTCCGGGGATGCCCTTCCGCCTCACTCTCGCCCTCGGTTTCGCCATCGGCTACGTGCTCGGCAGCAAGGCCGGCCGTCAGCGCTACGAGCAGATCATGCGCACCGCCCGCAAGCTCAAGGACAGCCCCAGCGTCCAGGGCGCGGCCGGTGTCCTGCAGGCGCAGGCGGACACGGCCATCGGCGCCGTCAAGCACAAGATCGGCTCCGGCGCGCCAAGCTACCCGTCCAACGGCCACCGCCGCTGAGCACACCGGCGGGCCGCGACCGGCGCTCGCGCCTCAGGGCTGCGCGGCCTCGGCCAGCAATCGGGCCACTGCGGACTGCGCCGCCGGATCGTGGCGCTGTCCCGGGTCGTCGTACACCGCGTACCAGCGCAGACCGTCGACCCCGGCTACCCGGCGGGCGACCACGATCACGCTGCCACCGCCGGGGATCGGGTGTCGCGTGGTGTGGGTCCGGCTGCTGTAGAAGCGCTGCTGCACGGTCTCCGGCAGGTTCTGCGGTTCCGTCAGCCGCACCGACACCGGGGGCCGGTTGTCCAACACCCCTGGTTCGACCTCGTCCGCCGCCGTCACCGCCAGCGTCGTCCCGGTCCAGACCACGTGGTTGATCAGGTGCCAGGACAGTCGGTCGTGCCCCGGCAGCCACAGACCGGCCGGCGTCGCGACGACGGCGTCCCCGGCGGCGGTCTCGGCCCAGGCGAGCACCCGCTCCGCTGCGTCCAGCCGGGCAAGTGCCGCGGCCGGCGGCCCCGACCGCCGCGGGAACGGCCACCTCACGGAAGGCTGCCCAGCGCCTGCTCGCGCAGGACCCGCACCTGACCCTCGAGGGCGACCAGCCGGCCGAACATCGTGTGGTACTTCTCGGCCTCGTCCACCGGGTTCAGGCGCTGCAGCTTGGACTTCAGGGCGGCCACCGTCGGGACGAGGGCCAGTTCCTGCAGCCGGGCGAGGATGGCCACGACGTACCGGCTGTCCGGCTCGCCGGCGGCCCGCAGCGGTTCGACCGCGAGTTCCATGAGCCACGGCCGCACATCGGCCGGGCAGTGCTCGCCCACCGCCTCCAGCCAGACCGGCCCGGACAGCCCCGCCGAGGAGCCGCCGGCCGCGGCGATCCCGGCCCGGGCCGCGGCGTACCAGGGATGCGTGTACGCCGGGGCCTCGACGCTGTCGAAGACCGGCCCGGCCAGCGCCGGAACCTGCAGACCGAGCTTGAGCGCCTCCCGCTCGGTCCAGAGCGTCGGATCGTCGGCCCGAGGTCGGCCGACGACGGCCTCCCGCACGGCGAGCGGGGCGGTCTCGCCGCGCCCGAGGGTCCGCAGCCGGGCGATGACGGCCTCGATCTCCATACCCAGGTAGCCGGCCAACCGCCGGGCGTACTCCGGGCGCAGGGACCGGTCCTTGATCCCGGCGATCATCGGCGCGGTCCGCTCCAGCGCCGCCACCCGCCCCTCGACGGTGTCCAGGTCATACTGCGCCAGCGTGGCCCGCAACGCGAACTGCACCAAGGGCTCCCGGCTGGCGATCAGGTCCCGCACCGCAATGTCGCCGCGGTCCTGCCGCAGCTCGCACGGGTCGCGCCCGTCGCCGTCGATGGCCACGAAGGTCTGGGCCATGAACCGCTGGTCCTCGCGGAAGCTCTTCAAGGCGGCGTTCCGTCCCGCCTCGTCACCATCGAACGTGTAGATCACCTCGCCGCGGAACTCGTCCTGATCCATCAGCAGCCGCCGCAGGACGGCGATGTGCTCCACGCCGAACGACGTACCGCAGGAAGCCACCGCGGTCGGTACGCCGGCCAGGTGGCAGGCCATCACGTCGGTGTAGCCCTCCACCACGACGGCTTGCCGCCGTAGGGCGATCGCCTTCTTGGCCAGGTCGAGGCCGAACAGCACGTGGCTCTTCTTGTAGATCGGCGTCTCGGGGGTGTTGAGGTACTTCGGCCCGTCGTCGTCGTCGAACACCTTGCGCGCGCCGAAGCCGATCACGTCGCCGGTGATGTCCCGGATCGGCCAGAGCAGCCGGCGGTGGAACCGGTCGATCAGCGTGGCGCGCGAGGACTGGCGGGACAGCCCGGCCGCGATCAGCTCCGCAGTGGCGAAACCCTTCCCCTGCAAGTGCTTGGTCAGCGCGTCCCAGCCGGCCGGGGCGAACCCGCAGCCGTACGTCGCCGCCGCTGACTGGTCGAAGCCACGCTCGCGCAGGAATTCGCGGGCCACCCGGGCGTCGGGAGTGGACAGCTGCTCGGCGTAGAAGTCGGCGGCCAACCGGTGCGCCTCGACCAGCCGCGGCTTCTGTCCCTGCTGCTGGCGGTTCGGTGCCGACCCGCCCTCCTCGTAGCGCAGCTGCAGCCCCGCCCGCTGGGCCAGCCGCTCGACCGACTCGACGAAGCTGAGGTGGTCCACCTTCTCGACGAACCGGATGACATCACCGCCCTCGCCGCAGCCGAAGCAGAAGAACAGCCCGCGCGACGGGGTGACCTGGAACGACGGGGTCTTCTCGTCGTGGAACGGGCACAACCCCTTGAGGCTGCCGCCCCCAGCGGACCGGAGCTGCAGGTGCTCGCCCACGACGTCGGCGATCGGCGAGCGGTCGCGGACGAGGGCGATGTCGTCGTTGCGGATCCGGCCGGGCACGTCCCCATCCTCCCCCGGACCGACGACACTCCGGCGACCGCCTCGGGGTCCCGTCAGCCGTCGAGAACCGCGACGAAGGCATGGTCCAGAGCCTGCTGGACTGTCATGCCCGCGCCTGCTCGCTGTGCCTGCTCGGATGCCGTGCGGCTCAGTGCTGCCAGCGTGGCACCGACGCGGCGTTCCCGCAGCCGGCTGTCCGCCGGCACCATCTGCGCGCCCAGCTCGGCCAGGGCGGCGTCGGCCGCGGCGACCAGGGTGCTCGCCGCTTCCGCCCGGCCCCGGTGCGCGGCCACAGCGGCGCACGTGTCCAGGCACTCGATGAGCCGGTAGGTGTCACCGAGGCTCTGCAACGCGGGTACGGCGCGGCGCAGCAGCGCACTCGCCCGGCCGACGTCCCCCTGCTCAGCGGCAATGTCGGCGAGCAGCTGGAGCGTGGAGGCGTTGACCCACGGGTCGGAATCGGCGAGGCCGAGGCACTCCTCGGCGATGGCCTGGGCCCGGTCCAGCTCCTGCCGGTCCAGCGCGACGATAGCCAGATTGCCTAGCACGATGGCGAGCGACGTCGGGTCACCGCCCACCTGGCGGCGCAACGTGGCGCTCTCGGCGTACCTGCGCTCGGCGCGGTCGAGGTCACCGAGGTCACGGGCGATGCCGCCCTGGCTGTTTAGTGAGCGGGCGACCCAGTCGAGCTGCCCCGCGGCCCTGAAGAGCTCGCCGCTGGCTTCGAAGTGCGCTAGCGCCTCGGCGGGTTGCCCGCGTTCGGCGGTCAGGATGCCGAGCCCGTGCAGTGCCCTTGCTCTGACCAGATCCGGAGCCTGGGGTGCTGCGGCCAAGCCCTGCGCGAGCCACGCCGCCCCCTCGCCTCCAGCTCCCGTCTTGTACCAGAAGTAGGCCAGGGCGGCGCCGAGCCGCAACCCCAGTTCGGCTGTCCCCGGCCCTCTTTGCTCGCCGCCGGAGAGAAGGTGGGCGAGCGCCACCCGCATGTTGTCGCGCTCGGCCTCCAGCCGTGAGATCCAGCTGAGCTGGTCGGGACCGCGCAGCTCACTCATCGACGCTTCGGCCAGTGCGAGGAAGTGGCGTGCGTGCGCCTCCCGGACCCGGCTTCCCTCGGAGGCCTCCTGCTCGCCGGAGTCGAGGCGTTCCAGCGCGTACTCCCGGATCGTCTGCAGCATCGAGTAGCGCGCACCGGCGCCGGCAGCGGGCCCGCCGACCACGAGGCTCTTGCTGGCCAGCGACGGGAGCTGCCCGGGGCTCGCGCCGCACACCTGTCCCGCTGCACCCTCGGTGAAGCCGCCCGCGAAGACCGCCAGACCCTCGAACAGCCGCCGTTCGGCTGGGGCCAGGAGCCGCGAACTCCAATCGATCGCCGCGCGCAGGGTCTGCTGGCGCGCCGGCAGGTCGCGGGGCCCCGAGGTGGCGAGTTCGAGTCGGCGCGGCAGCACGGCCAGCATCTCGTGCGGGGCCAGCTCCGAGCTGCGCGCCGCCGCCAGCTCGATGGCCAGCGGCAGGCAGTCGAGGCGTCGACAGATCTCAGTCACCGCGTCCATGGCCATCGGGGTGCGCTGGAAGGTTCGCTCGGCGGCCCGGGCCCTGGCCGCGAACAGCGGCACCGCCTCCTCGTCGAGCGCGAGTTGAGGCACGGGATAGTCGTGCTCTCCGTAGAGCCGCAGCACGGAGCGGCTGGTGACGAGCACCTTCAGCCCGGGGGCAGCGGACAGCAGTTCCGCCACCAGCGGTGCCGCCTCGTCCACGTGCTCGAAGTTGTCGAGCGTGAGCAGAACGGTGCGTTCATGCAGATGCTCGTGCAGGGCCGTCTGTGTGGAGGAGTCGCCGAGGTCGCTGATGCCCAGTGCGACGGCCACCGTGGACAGAACCAGTTCGGCCGCACGTAGGTGGGCCAGGCCGACGAAGTAGACGCCGTCGGGGAAGGCCTCGGCCAGCTCGTGGGCGACCTGGAGGGCGAGCCGGGTCTTGCCGATGCCGCCCGGTCCGGTGGCGGTGACGAGCCGGATGCCGGGTTCGCGCAGCATCGCGCCGATCTCGTCGATCTCGGCGCGCCGGCCGATCAACGGGGTCGCCGGAGCTGGCAGGTGGCGGCGGGCGCGCACCTCGGCCGTTTCGATCTCGAGGCGCGAGTCGTCGCGGAGGATCGCAGCCTGCAGCTCGCGCAAGTCCCGGCCAGGCTCGAGACCGAGTTCGTCGACGAGGGTGCGGCGACCCGCGGCGTACACGGCCAGCGCGTCGGCCTGCCGGCCGCAACGGTGCAGGGCGAGCATGAGGTGCCCGCGGAGGCGCTCGCTCAGCGGGTTGGCGTCGACCAGCGCCTCGAGTTCGGCCACGACGTCCCGGTGGCGCCCCCTCGCGAGTTCGGCCTCCATCCGATCCTCGAGTGCCTGCCGGCGAAGGGAGTGCAACCGAGCGATCTCGGGCCGGGCGTCGTCTGACTCGGCCAGCTCCGGGTACGGGGCGCCTCGCCACAGCGCCAGCGCAGCGGCAGCAGCGATAGCGGCTTGGTCGACGTCACCGTGGGAGAGCAGCGCCTTGGCCTCTGCCGCCGCCAGCTCGAACCGGCCGGCATCGACTCCAGCGTCGCCCACCTGCAGGAGGTAACTCCGCCCGACCGTCCGGAGGACTCCGCCGCCCGGGCCCAAGGCCGCGCGAAGAGCGGAGACGTACACCTGGACGCTGCGGCCGGGCGACGAGGGTGCGGCGTCACCCCAGAGGGAATCGATCAGCCGGTCGGTCGACACGCTGACGTTGCGGTGCAGCAGCAGGACGGCCAGGAGCGCCCGCTGCTTCGGCGCTCCGAGCGCCACCGGTCTGCCGTCCACACGGGCCTCGAGCGGTCCGAGAACCCTGAACTCGAGAGCCGCCTGCGTCGTCATGACGTCCCCTTGAGCGGTTCTTGAGGGCGGTCAGGAATGGTGCCGCCCCAAGTCAATCACTGCGAGAAAGGCAGCCACCATGCTCTGCTCAGCCACGAAGCGCCGGCGCCGGACGGCAGGTTCGCGCGTTCCCGCGTGGGCCGGAACACTCCCAGCGGCCGTGCTCCTGGCCACCCTGCTCCCCACGGGCGTCGCCCACGCGGCCCTGCCCGGAGCTGATGGGCGCATCGCGTTCGTCTCCGACCGCGACGGCAATCTCGAGATCTACTCCATGGCTGCGGACGGCAGCGGCCAGATCAACCTCACCGGCAACATCTCCCGAGACCAGGACCCCGCCTGGTCCCCTGACGGTTCGAAGATCGCCTACTCCAGCACCGCGGCCGGCGCCCACCTGGACATCTGGGTCATGAACGCCGACGGGAGCGGCAAGGTCAACCTGACCCCGCTACCGGACTCCACCGAGTCCGGGGAAGCGGGCGTAGAGCCCACGTGGTCGTCGGACGGCTCGAGGATCGCATACTCCTACCAAGGTGACGTGTGGGTGATGAACGCCGACGGGTCCGCCAAGACCAACCTGACACACGATCCGGCGCTGCCCGCCGCCGGCATTCAGCCGGCCTGGTCACCGGACGGCTCGAAGATCGCCTATACCCGCGGCGCCGACATCTGGATCATGAACGCCGACGGGACCGGCAAGGTCCAACGGACCTTCACCACCGGTGGCACGGGCACGGAGAAGTTCCCTGACTGGTCCCCGGACGGCACCAGGATCGTGTACGAGAAGTCCGGCCAGATCTGGCGCATGCAGGCCGACGGCGGCCGGCAGAAGGCGGTGAAGACGGGAACCGGCAATGTCGGCACGCGGCCGGCCTGGTCGGCCGCCGGCACGCGGATCGTCTTCTCCTCCAGCGGCTTCGGCGCGCCCAACGGCCCGGACATCTTCACGATCCGGCCGGACGGGACCGGCGTGACGCGGCTGGCCACGGCGGTCCCGAACCAGGATCTCGACCCCAGCTGGCAGCCGGTGGCGACGACCGCGAAGCTACCCACCTTCACCGTGGTGCGGGCACCGGTCACTGCCACGACCATCACGGCGGCCGGTGAGTTGTTCAACGCGCACCCGGGTCAGTCGGTCACCGTGACGCTGTCCCGCCTGGTCGGCACGACGTACGAGCAGGTGGCCACGGCGCAGCCCGTCCTCGACGCCTACGGCAACTACTCGACGTCGTTCGCGCTCCCCGACACGACGAAATGCAGGATCGTCGCCAAGTTCAACGGCGACGCCGACCACCTGGCCAGCCAGGCCACCAAGACCGTTCCCTGCTAGCCGTTCCGGTGATGGCGGACGAGCCTCGCATGCCACGCCGTGGCCGACGTGTCGGTGAGGCTCGCCACCTGGTCGATCACCACCCGCAGCTGGGCCGCGTCGTCGGCCGCCGCCGCCCACCGCACCCCGTGCAGCACATCCAGCGCCGACGGGCGGCCCAGCAGCGCGGTGACCAGTTCCGCGATCAACGAACGTTGCCGCGCCTGCAGGGCCGCGGTCTCCGCGCGGGCCATCACGTACCGCGCGGCGACCGCCTTGAGCAGCGCGCACTCGGCCACCACCTGGGCCGGTACGACGAGATCGGCGTCGTACCGGCACAGCGGCCGATCGCCCGCCGCGGCCAGGGTGGCGCCGACGGCGGCCTCGGTGAAGCGGCCGGTCAGTTCGCTGGTGGCTCGTTTGAGCGCCGCGCGGGCGCGCAACGAGCCGTCGTACGCCGTCAGCTCGGCGAGCTCCGGTAGCGCGAGCAGCTCGGCCAACACGTCGTCCAGCCCCGGATCGACGGCGCCGTACGACGTCCGCGCGATCGCGCCCACCGCCGCGCGTTCCTCCGGCGAGCGCAACGCCGCGAGGGACACGTACCCGGCGTGCACGCCGTCCTCGACATCGTGCACCGAGTAGGCCACGTCGTCGGCCCAGTCCATGACCTGCGCCTCCAGGCACCGGCGGCCCGCCGGCGCGCCTTCCCGCAGCCACCGGAACGCGGGCA
>JACCSC010000284.1 GCA_013813215.1 Geodermatophilaceae bacterium
GACATCACGTGGAACTGGAGCTCGACCTCACGCACCTTCTCCACCTCCAGCATCCAGCGGGAGGTCAGCCAGGCCCAAGGGCACAGGGGGTCGAACCAGAAATCGACTGTGCTGCGGTGCTGCGTCACGCGCTCTCCTCATTCGTCGGTTTCCCTGGACAGCGCCTCGACCGACCGGGTCATTCCCCACCGGCCGACAACTCGGTCCGGTGGCCGGAACTGCCGTGGAAGACTCGGCGGCTGACGCAACGAGAGAGGCGAGAACTTCAGTGGTCGAACCGAATCTGACCCGGACCGACGCCGAGCGCCGCGCGCAGTTGTTGCGCGTGACGTCGTACGACGTGGCGCTGGACCTCACCGACGGCGGAGGCAAGCCGGGCGACCGGACGTTCGCGTCCCGGACCGTGGCTCGGTTCACCTGTTCCGAGCCGGGCGCTGCGACGTTCGTGGACGTGATCGCTGCCGGGTTCCGCGAGGTCACCCTGAACGGCCGGGACGTCGACGTCTCGGCGTACACCCGCGAGGCAGGCCTGGCCCTGACCGGGCTGGAAGCGGACAACGAGCTGGTGGTCGACGCCGACTGCCTGTACACCAACACCGGCGAGGGACTGCACCGCTTCGTGGACCCGGTGGACGGCGCGGTCTACCTCTACTCGCAGTTCGAGACCGCTGACGCCAAGCGGATGTACGCCTGCTTCGACCAGCCCGATCTCAAGGCGGAGTTCACCTTCACCGTCACCGCGCCGTACGACTGGCAGGTCGTCTCCAACGCCCGGGAGTCGTCCACCGTGGACGGGCCCGGCGGCGCCAAGGTCGTCCGCTTCGAGACCACGCCGCGGATGTCGCCGTACGTCACCGCACTGGTCGCCGGGCCGTACCACGTCGTCCGCGACGAGCACGACGGCATCCCGCTGGGGCTGTACTGCCGCGCCTCGCTGGCCCGGTACCTCGACGCCGACGAGCTGTTCACGATCACCAAGCAGGGCTTCGACTTCTACCACCGGGTCTTCGACTACCGGTATCCGTTCGGCAAGTACGACCAGCTCTTCGTGCCGGAGTTCAACGCCGGGGCGATGGAGAACGCCGGCTGCGTCACGTTCCTCGAGGACTACGTGTTCCGGTCGAAGGTCACGAACTACCTGTACGAGCGCCGCGCCGAGACCGTGCTCCACGAGATGGCGCACATGTGGTTCGGCGATCTCGTGACCATGCGCTGGTGGGACGACCTGTGGCTCAACGAGTCGTTCGCGACCTACATGAGCGTGCTGTGCCAGTCCGAGGCGACGCGGTTCACCAACGCCTGGACCACGTTCGCGAACGTCGAGAAGACGTGGGCGTACCGGCAGGACCAGCTGCCCTCGACGCACCCCATCGCCGCGGACATCCCGGACGTCCAGGCCGTCGAGGTGAACTTCGACGGGATCACCTACGCCAAGGGCGCCTCGGTGCTCAAGCAGCTGGTGGCCTACGTAGGGCGCGAGGCGTTCCTGGACGCGATGAGGACCTACTTCCGCAAGCACGAGTACGGCAACACGACGCTGGGCGACCTGCTGGCCGAGTTGGCCGCGGCGTCCGGCCGTGATCTGTCGGACTGGTCGGCGCTGTGGCTCGAGACGTCGCAGATCAACACCCTGCGTCCATCGTTCACGCTGGACGATGCCGGTGCGTACGCGAGCTTCGACGTACTGCAGTCCGCGGTGCCCGAACACCCGACGCTGCGGCCGCACCGGCTCGCGGTCGGGCTGTACTCCGCCACCGCCGACGGGCTGGTGCGCGCGACCCGGGTCGAGCTGGACGTCGACGGCGAGCGGACCCCGGTGCCGTCCCTGGTCGGCGTGCCGGCGGCGGATCTCGTGCTGGTCAACGACGATGACCTGACGTACTGCAAGCTGCGCCTGGACGACCGCTCGCTGCGGACCTTGCTCGACCGGATCGGTGAGTTCACCGACTCGCTTCCGCGGGCGCTGTGCTGGACGGCCGCATGGGACATGACCCGCGACGGCGAGCTGGCCGCCCGCGACTACCTGCAGCTGGTGCTGTCCGGCATCGACGCCGAGGACGACATCGGAGTCGTGCAGACCCTCCTGGTGCAGGCCCGGTCGGCGCTGGCGAACTACGCCGAGCCCTCCTGGGCCCTCCACGGCTGGTCCACCCTGGCCGACAAGGCCTGGTCGGCGATGCACGCCGCGCCGCCCGGTGGCGACCACCAGCTGGCCTGGTCGCGCGCCTTCGCCGCGGCCGCTCGCAGCGACAAGCACGCCGAGGCGCTGCGCGGCCTGCTCGACGGCTCCGTGGTCGTCGAGGGCCTGGCCGTGGACACCGACACCCGCTGGGCCCTGGCCCAGGGACTCGTCGCGATCGGTGGCGCCGGTACGGCGGAGATCGAAGCCGAACTCGAGCGGGACACCACAGCGACCGGCCAGCGCCAGGCCGCCACCTGCCGCGCGTTGCTGCCCGAAGTGGACAGCAAGGCCGAGGCCTGGCGGCGGGCCACCGAGGACGACGAGCTGCCCAACGCGATCAACCGAGCCCTCGTGGTGGGCTTCGCCCACCCGGCGCAGACCGAGCTGCTCCGGCCCTACATCGAGCCCTATTTCGCCATGATCGACGAGGTCTGGGACCGCCGGTCCAGCGAGATCGCCCAGCAGGTCGTGGTCGGGCTGTTTCCCTCGGTGGTCGAGCAGGCCACGGTCGACGCGGCCGACAGCTGGCTGGCCGACGACACGAAGCCCTCGGCGTTGCGCCGGCTCGTGGCCGAGGGCCGCGACGGCATCGCCCGGTCCCTGCGCTGCCGCGCCCGCGACGCCGCCGCCGGCTGAGCTGAGCTGGCTGCGCCACTTTGATCAGGTGACCTGATCAAACTCACGGCTCCAGCGCCGCGAAGGCCTGCTCGGCGACCCGCAGGGCACGAGTGGCATCGGCGCCCAGCTGGCGGGCCTGCAGAGCGAAGGCATGCGCGGCCGCGGACAGCGCCTCGTCCCGGCGCGCGGGAGTTCGGCGGCCGGTGCCGGTCACGTAGCTGCCGCGGTGCCCGCGGGTGACGATAACGGCCTCGGCTTCCAGCTCGCGGTACGCCCGGGCCACCGTCCCGCTGGCCACGCCGAGGTCCTTGGCCAGCTGCCGGATCGGCGGTAGCCGGGCGCCGGCCGGCAGGACGCCGTTGGCGACCATCGTGCTGACCTGGGCCCGGATCTGTTCGTACGGCGGGACGGGCGACCCGACGTCGATCCGCAGGATCACGCCGCGGTCCCGGACACGGATACGCGACGGGTACGCAGCTGCCGCGGCTCGGCGAGGTTGACCCAGAAGACGACGGCCGCGAGCAACAGGACGACCTGGACGATGGTGAGCAGGTTCTCTACGGTGGACGCCGGCCGGGAGACCGCGTCGCGGAACATTCCGATCTCGGCGACGACGACGAAGCAGAGCAGGGCCAGTCCCGGTCCGGCCACCGCCTGCACCGAGTGCGATCGGGTGGCGTCATCGAGCAGGGCATCCTCGGCACCGGCGATGCCCTGGCGGCGGACGACGATCAACCGCTGCCAGATCTCCAGGGCGAGCCACCCGAGGCCGCCGGCCACTCCGAACACGATCGGCCCGATTCCGGGGGACTCGTCCGCCGACAGCGCGTACGCCGCCCCGAGCACGATCGCGGCGGTGCCCAGCCCCCGCTGCGCGCAGAGAGT
>JACCSC010000289.1 GCA_013813215.1 Geodermatophilaceae bacterium
CTAGCCTGGGCCGGTGTCGACCGGCTTCCTGATCGCGCTCGCCGCGGTCGTCGCCGTGCTGCTGCTCGCCAGGCTGGTGCTCCCCGCACTGCCGCTGCGCCAGGCCGCCGTGCGCATCACGGTCGTCGAGGCCCTGCTCGCCGTGGCGGGATCGCTGGGCTTGGCGTTCCACTGCCTGGCTATGTTCTTCCGCAGCCTGGTCGATCCGCTGCCCGGTGCCGGCGCGGCGATCAGCGACATCCGCGCCCTCGGGACCGCCAGCCTGATCTGGTACGTCGTCCCCGCCGTGCTGGTACTGCTCGGGTTTCGCCGTCAGCACCCCGCGGCGGTGGTCGGCTTGGCCCTCGCGCTGACCGCGGTCGGGATCACCATGTACAACGGCGGCTCGGTGTCGACCCACCTCGCCGCGATCTTCGTCTCCGTCGTGGTCGCGGCCCTCATCGCGTCGGCCCTGGTGTTGCCGTCATGGCGGGCCGCGCACCCCCGCGCCGCGAACTGACGGCAAGTCGCCGATCTCAGCCCGCGGCCTCTCGACCCAGGTGGGCCAGCGCCGCGGTCCAGGGATCGCTCTGACCGGCAGGCAGTTCCGGACCGAACGCCGCACCCGGCTGGGAACGGGCCGCTCCACCTGGCACCTGCCGGGCCACGGCCGCGGTCGCCGCCACCAGCTCGTCATTGGGGCGGAAGGACTCGCCGAGACTGGCGGCGATGTCCCAGGAGTGCACGGTCGTGTCGAGCAAGTGGAAGCCGACGACGGTGTTCACCGGGAAGACCGCGTTCGGGCCGAACTCGACCAGCCGCACCTGCTGCTGCACCGGCGCCGAGGCCACCGCGGCGGTCAGCCGTGCCGCTGAGGTCGACCACAGCCCGGCCAGGCCCGCGGCGGTCAGCTCGGCCGGACCGGCGTACGCGGACACCGGCGCGTCGCCGTCCTGGATCGCTGTCGCGAAGCCGTGGTTCTGCCCGATCGCGTGTGTCATCAGGGCGGCCAGGTCCCAGCCTGCGCACGGCGAGGGCCGAGCCAGGTCGGAGGGCCGGATCCGGGCGACCAGGTCTCCCGCGACCGCCAGAGCGCGGCGGTGCAGGCTGCGCACGTGCGGAACAGTATTCATCCGTAGATCGTCTACTACTGTTGATGGTCAGTCAACACCTACAGTTTCTTCCGTGACAGACCGAAGGCCGGATCTCGGCGTGCTTCTGCATCGGCTCGTCACGACGGTCATCGAACGGGAAACCCCGATCCTGCGGGGCCACGGGATCCAGATGTGGGAGTACGTCGTCCTTTCCGGGCTCGAACACGCCGATGCGCCGTCCCAGGCGACGCTGGCCGAGACCGTAGGCCGGGACCAGACCAGGCTGATCCCGCTCCTGGACGGGCTGGCCGAACGTGGCCTGCTGCGGCGGGTCCCCGATCCCGCGGATCGGCGCAACCGGATCATCGGCCTGACCCCGGAGGGCCGTGCGTTGCTGCAGGCCTGCCGGCGATCGATCCGCGCCATGGAGGCTGACCTGCTGGCTGAGCTGACGGGGGATGAACGAGAGCAGTTCGTGAAGGTCCTCCTGGCCCTCGTCGACTGGCATCCCAACCGGACCCGCGGCCTCCGCCGCACGCTCGGGTAGGTCTGCCGTGGGCGATCCTGATCGGGTGCGGCTGCACCTGGACACCGACCTCGGCGGCGATCCGGACGACGCCTGCGCGCTGGCCCTGCTGCTCGGCTGGCCCGGCGTCGAGCTGACCGGAATCACCACCTCGATCGATCCCGGCGGCTGGCGGGCGGCGTACGCCGAACATGTCCTGCAACTCGCGGGCCGGGCCGGCGTCCCCGTGGTGCCCGGCGCCGAGCGCTCGAGCAGCCACGACCGGATCGCCGAGCCGGTCCACGGACTGTGGCCGGCCGGCCTGACTCCCGCGCCAACGCAACCGGGAGCGGCCACCGCACTGCTGCGGCAGAGCATCGACGCCGGGGCGGTCGTCGTGTCGATCGGGCCGTACACCAACCTGGCCGCACTGGGCTCCGAACTGTCCGGGGTTCCGGTCACCGTCATGGGCGGCTGGGTCGACCCGCCGCGGGCGGGCCTCCCGCCGTGGGGGCCGGAGCGGGACTTCAACGTGCAGTGGGACATCCGGGCCGCGCAGACGGTCGCGGCGTATGCCGACCTGACGCTGGTCACCCTGCCCGCCACCCTGCAGGCCCCGCTGCGCCGGGCCGACCTGGCCCGGCTGCGGGCCGGCGGCGCCCTGGGCGAGTTACTCGCCGCCCAGAGTGAGGCGCACGCCGTCGACTCCGGCAAGACGGGCCTGGGTCCGGCGTACGACGGCCTGCCCGACGACCTGCTCAACTTCCACTACGACCCGGTGGCATGTGCCGTGGCGATCGGCTGGGCCGGCGCCGCCGTCGAGACCGTCGCCCTGTCGACCGAGGTGCGGGACGGGATCCTGCACTGGCGGCGCAGCGCCCACGGGCGGCTCACCCGCGTCGTGACGACCGTCGACGGGCCGGCGTTCACCGAAGCGTGGCTGACCGCGGTCGAGGCCCCTAAGGACCCAGGAGTTCGGCCTTCTTCCGCTGGAATTCCTCGTCCGTGAGCACACCCATCTGCCACAGGTTGGCCCACTTGGTCAGCTCGTCGACGACGCTGGGGGAAGCGGTGGGGGGTGATTCCGCGGCGGCGCCGGAGTGGCGGCGCAGGGCCGCTGCGGCGTGCACGGCGACGGCGTGGCGGTCGACCCGGAGCACCAGCCGGGTACTGGCCAGTTGTACGTCGAGCCACTGCTCGCCTCCGGTCGGGCCGCCGCCGACGGCAGCCGAACTCAGCGTGTCCAGTGGCCACCACCCCAGCGGGATTCCGGCCGCCGGTTGCGGCAGGACGAGCAGCCGCCGATCGGTGATGACCACCAGGGCGGCCGCCTGCGACTGGGCACCGGAAACGGGGATCCAGGCGGGGAACAGCCACTGCACCACCTCGTCGTCGAGCAACAGATCGATGGCCGCACTCAGGGCGCCGGCGTGGCGGTCCAACACCACGCTGTACGTACGGCCGTCCACCCGGTCCAGGGCGGCCAGCACGTCGGCCACGCCGGTCTCGTCCGGCTCGGCGTCGTAGTGACCGGTCACTCAGATGGTCCGCAACAGGCCGCCGTCGACCGGCAGCATCACCCCGGACAGGTACGAAGCGGCGGGGGAGAGCAGGAAGGCGGCGACCCGGCCGAACTCGGCC
>JACCSC010000298.1 GCA_013813215.1 Geodermatophilaceae bacterium
CCCGGTGGCGGGAAGTTGGCAGTCAACGAGCCGGATCCGATCTACCAGTGGCGGCTCGTGAATACCTGCTACGAGGACGACCCCGTATTCGGGGGCTGCTTCGTAGCGCCGAGCTGCCCGGCTCCTCCAGATCGGATCGTTCGATTATTCGATGTCCAGTATCGGCTCATTTCTACTGCACCGGAGGGCCCGTGGAACAGCGATGGGGAACACTGCGTCGATATCACCGACGTACAGCCCGTCGTCACACCTGAGATGGTGCAGGCTGAGTTCGAGGAACTACCGCTGCCACTCGGTGAGATCAACGTGCAACCGGCCGACGGGCCCATCCTGGTCAATCTCGGCGTGATCCTGTTCAGCACACAGCCCGAGGCCGTCCCCTACGACGTGGTCATCCTCGGCCAGGCCGTACACATCGACGCCTACATCGTGGACTACGTCTGGCATCTCGGGGACGGGTCACCGGGCCTGCATGGGCGGGGAGGACCATATCCGGACACCTCGACCCGGCACATCTACACCGCACCGGGCGACTACCAGATCACCCTGACGCTCACCTGGGACGCCACTTACACCGTCGACGGCGGCCCCGAACTGCAGGTCTTGGACACGACCACGACCGACAGCCCGCCGAGCAGCGTCACCGTGGTCGAGGCTGAGTCCATCCTGGTCGACAGCTTCGACTGACCGGCGGCTCAGAGCGTGAAGACCCCCGGGCCGGCGGGCGTGGAGTTCGCGGTGCCCGGCGCGCGGTCGACGTGCAGCACGATCAGCCCGGTGCCCGGGGCGAACGTTGCATCCCCGAAGTAGTTGGCTTCGATGGGATGGTCACCTGTGAGCGTGGCCTTGGCCGGCACAGACGTCGCCACGCCGTTCACCAGCGGAACGGGGCCGCCGATCTTGCGGCCGTACACCTCGAACTGCACGGTGCCGGTGGGAACACCGCTTGCGCCGGCGGACACGGTGGCCGTGAACCGGACCAGCGTCCCGGAGGTGACCGGGTTGGCCGAGGCCGCCACGTCCACCTCGGTCGGCGTCCGGGTGTCGGTACGCACCCAACCCGCGGCCCGCACCAGGTCGTTCAGCCTGATGGCGGTGACCCGGCGACCGGCGTCGTTCAGGTGCGCCGGGTTCCCCGGGCCGTCGGTGCGGAGCGAGGCCGGCGGCACGTCGATCGCGATGTTGTTCCGGTCCTCCTGGGTCGGCGTGATGCCAGCCACGTCGAGACCGTCGGTGACGAGGAAGCGCCGGACCTCGGCGTACATCGCGCGGAAGGCCCGGGACATGTCGCCGTTCACGTCCACGACGGCTTCCTGGTACGCCAGCGTGCCGCTGCCCTGGTCCGGGCCGTTCGTGAGGCCGATGGGCATGAATAGCCCGCGAGGCACCTCGGCCGCCATCGCCTGCAGGGTGGGGACGACCGTCCGATGGTCCTCGCTCTTGCGATTGGTGTTGGGGTGACCGCACCAGCAGAGGTGACCGGTGGTGGCCACCTCGCCGGGATTGTTCCGCACCCAGGCGTCGAACAGGGCTTGGGTCTCCTGCACGGTGTCGCCGCCCACGCCCATGTTGAGCACCCGGACGCCGACCAGGTCCTGCAGGTAGTCCGGCCAGACCTGGGTCATCGAGTCGCCCCAGACCGCGATCTGGGTGACCGGTCCGGCGGCGACGGCGGACTGAGCCGGTACGACGAAGCCGAGCGAGCTCACCAGGAGTGTGAGCGTGGCCAGGAAGAAGCGGCGCGACAAGATCATGGGCCCGATCCCCCGAGAGGACTGACGACAAGAACTGTGCAAAGGATAGACGCCGCCCAGAAGCAGGCAAGACGAGCGGCGCATCGTCACCCATCCGTAACTGATCGCTCAGCGCCCCGCAGGGGGAGCCAGGCCAGGACACCTTGGATCGTGCGGTCCCAGTAGCCCCACTCGTGCTCGCCGGGTCCGAAGTCGGAGCGGACGCTGACGCCGCGCACCCCAAGGTTCGCGACCAGGGCGCGGTTGCCGTCGATCAGCTCGTCATCGGTTCCGCAGCCCACGTACAGCGCGGGCAGGTCGGCGGGATCCGCCTGGGCCAGCAGCCAGTCGAGGTCGTCCGGCGTACCGGCCACCGGCCCTCCGCCGAACACCTGCTCGATCAGGTCGGGTCGCCACTGCCGGGAGCGCTCCAGCCGCGCCACGTCGACCGCACCGGACAGGGATGCCGCCGCGGCGAACCGGGAAGGCTGCCGCAGCGCCCACTTCAGAGCGCCGTACCCGCCCATCGACAACCCGGCCACGAACGTGTCCGAGCGTCGCTCGGACACCCGGAAGAAGTGGCTGACGATCTCCGGCAGTTCTTCGGACAGAAACGTCCAGTACCTGTTCCCGTGCGCCTCATCGGCGTAGAAGCTGCGGTTGACCTGGGGCATCACCACCGCCAGCCCCAGCGGAGCGACGTACCGCTCGATCGACGTACGCCGCAGCCAGATCGTGTCGTCGTCGGACAGGCCGTGCAGCAGGTACAGCACCGGCGGCGGTCCGTCGGTCACCTGCCCGGTCAACCCGATCTGGGCCGACGTCGACTGCGGCAGGAGCACCGTCATCGACGTG
>JACCSC010000299.1 GCA_013813215.1 Geodermatophilaceae bacterium
GGGCTGCGGCCAGCCGGGTCGCCGAGCGACCCGCGAACCACCTCACAGGAAGCCACCTCGAACCGGGCCTCCGGTGAGCGCCCTCGACGTGATCAACGACGCTCGGGCCGCTTCGGGTACGCCGCCAGGCCGCCGGACCGGGGGACGCGCACTGATCCGTCTCATGCCGTTTCCTGCCGGAGCATGCCGGCCAGCCGGCGCAGGGCGCGGTGCTGCAGGGCCTTGACCGCGCCGTCGTTCCTGCCCATCACCTCGGCGGTCTCGGACACGCTGAGATCGTGCAGGAACCGCAGCACGAGACATTCCCGCTGGTCGGCACCCAGGTCGTGCAGATGGCGGAGCAGCCGCTGGCCGTCCAGCCGACCGACCACCTCGTGCTCCGGGCCCTCGACCACCTGCCGCTCGTCCATCACGTGCCGGTCGCTCTGGAGGTCGGTCACGACCTCCAGCCGGTGCCGGCTGGACTTCACGTTGTCCAGCACGATGTTGCGGGCGATCGTCATCAGCCAGGCCCCGGGGTCCCGCCCCCGGAAGCTCAGCGAGTCCAGCCGGCGCAGGGCCCGGAGGAACGTCTCGCTGGTGAAGTCCTCGGCCAGCCCCCGATCCCCGACCCGGAAGTACAGGTAGCGGTAGACCGGGTCGACGTACCTGTCGTAGAACTCGCCGAAGGCCGCGCTGTCACCCTGCTGGGCGCGTGCTACGAGGGCCCAGACCTCGGGTACGCCGCCCCCGTCCTGCGCCGCGGAGGCGTCGGCTCGCGGCGCCTCCGCTCCTTGCACCCGACCTCCCGATGCCTTTGCGCCGAACCCGTCGACACTCACCGTGACACAAATGCCTCGTGGTGTCGCATCCCCGGACCGTCCATGCCTAGTGTTCGTTCTCGGAGCACCAGCGGACTGGAAGGGGTGGGCGTGTCCGACGCCGCGACCGGGCCGAACTACGCAGGGCTCGTCGCGCGCGCTGCTCATCGGCACGGCGACCGGCTCGCGCTGGTCGGCGGCGACCGGCGGTTGACATGGGCTGAGGTCGAGGCCGAGGTGGCCGGTCGGGCGGCGGGGCTTGCGGCTCTGGGGTTGCGGCCTGGTGCGCGGTTGGCGCTGCTGCTGCCCAACACGCTGGACTTCCCGGTGCACCTGTTCGCCGCCCTGCGGGCCGGTCTCGTCGTGGTCCCGCTGAACACCGGCTACACCGCGCCCGAGGTACACCACCAGCTCACCGACTCCGGAGCCTCGGCGGTGGTGACCGACGAGGAAGGGGCCGGGCTGCTGGCCGAGATCCGGGCTGACCTCCGCGAATTGCGGCACGTGCTCAGGCCGGATGCGATCGGCGTACCGGACGGGCCGCCCGTGGTGACCGCGCCGACCGGTGGCGAGGACCTCGCCGTCGTCGTCTACACCAGCGGGACCAGCGGCCGACCCCGCGGGGCCATGCTGTCCCACCGCGCGCTGCTGGCCAACCTGGAACAGCTCGGCGCGATCGACCCCGTCCCGGTCACCGAGCGGGATGTCGTCTTGCAGGTCCTGCCGCTGTTTCACATCTACGGACTCAACGTCGGCCTGGGCATGCAGACGTGGGCCGGTGCGACGGGGGTGCTGGTGGAGCGGTTCGACCCGCAGGCCTGTCTCCTGCTGATGGCCGAGGAGCGGGTCACGACCGTGGTCGGGGCACCGCCGATGTACGTCGTGTGGGCCCGTGGTGACCGGGCCGCCCTGCGGGCCGGCTGGGCGCACGTGCGGGTGGCGCTGTCCGGGGCGGCGCCCCTGCCGGCCGGCGTACTGGCGACCCTGCGCGAGGCCACCGGTGTCGAGGTGCACGAGGGGTACGGGCTGACCGAGACTGCCCCCGTGCTCACCTCGACCCTGGTAGGGGGGGAGCCAAAACCCGGCTCCATCGGCCGCCCGGTGCCCCGGGTCGAACTCGAGTTGCGCGACGACGACGGCGAGCCGGTGCGGGCCGACGAGGACGGCGGGACCGGGCAGATCACGGTGCGTGGGCCGAATCTGTTCAGCGGGTACTGGCCGGACGGCGCCGACGGGCCGGATGCCGACGGCTGGCTCGAGACCGGGGACATCGGTTTCCTGGACGACGAGGGCGACCTGCACCTGGTGGACCGGATGAAGGACCTGATCCTGGTCAGCGGGTTCAACGTCTACCCGCAGGAGGTGGAGGCGGTCCTGCTCGGCCACCCCGGCGTACGGGAGGTCGCCGTGGTCGCGGGACCGGACGACCTGACCGGCGAGACGGTCCGGGCCATCGTCGTACCGACCCCCGGTGCCGAGCCGACCGAGGCCGAGCTGCGGGCGCACTGCCGTGCCGAGCTGGCCCGTTTCAAGGTGCCCACAAGGATCAGCTTCGTCCCGGAACTGCCGCATTCGGTCACCGGCAAGGTGAGCCGGTCCCGCCTGCGCGAGCTCGGCTTGGCATGAAGACCGTCACCCTGCTGACCCGCGTGGGCTGTCACCTGTGCGAGCAGGCGCGACCGGTGCTCGTCGACGTCTGCGCGGAGACCGGCGCCCGGCTGCTCGAGGTCGACGTGGACACCGATCCGGACCTCCAGGCGGAGTACGGCGACCGGCTGCCGGTCTTCCTGGTCGACGGCCGGGAGCACGGTTACCTGCGCGTGGAGCCGGCCCGCCTGCGGGCGGCCCTCACCGGCTAGCCGCGACTTTGTTCCTTGCTTCACAAGCGACTACCGTGGAGCCGATATCACACGGCCGCCCGGTGGGACAGACCTGGCTCGGCGTGCCGTCGCCCTCCCGCCTACAGCGATCAGGAGCACCGTGTCCGAAGGTCGAGCCATTCCCGAGGCGACGGTCGCCCGGCTGGCGGTCTACCTGCGGGTCCTGGGCGGGCTGGCCGGCAGCGGCCTCGGGACCATCTCCTCGGAGGCGCTGGCCAGCGCCGCCGGGGTCAACTCGGCCAAGCTGCGGAAGGATCTTTCCTACCTCGGCTCGTTCGGCACGCGCGGGGTGGGGTACGAGGTGGAGGTGCTGCAAGAGCGGATCAGCACCGCGCTCGGTGTGTCCGAGCACCGCGCCGTCGTACTGGTAGGAGTGGGCAACCTCGGTCTCGCGCTGGCCGGCTACGGCGGGTTCCGGAATCGCGGCTTCGACATCGCCGGGCTGTTCGACTCCGACGCCCGCCGGATCGGTCAGCGGATCGCCGAGGTCCTGGTCCGGCCGATGTCGGACCTCCCGGCGGTCGTACGCCGAGAATCGGTGTCGATCGGGGTCATCGCCACCCCCGCCGAGGCCGCCCAGGCCGTCTGCGACCAGCTCGTCGCCGCCGGCGTCACGAGCGTCCTCAACTTCGCGCCCGCCGTCCTGGTCGTGCCGGAGAACGTCGACGTGCGCAAGGTCGACCTCGCCGTGGAGCTGCAGATCCTGTCCTTCCACGAGCAGCGCAAGTCCGCCGGCCTCAAGGTCGTGCTGTGACATCGGTCGACAGAGCCTCATGAGCCTGCTCATCGTCGGGATGTCGCACCGCAGTGCGCCGGTGGCCCTGCTCGAGCACGCCAGCGTCGGCCGCGAGCAGATCGGCGCGGCCCTGGCCGAACTCACGGCAGGCGAGCACGTGCAGGAGGCGGTGCTGCTGTCGACCTGCAACCGGGTCGAGGTCATCGCCGAGGTCGAGCGCTTCCACGGCGGGGTCAACGACGTCAGCCGCTTCATCGCCGAGCGCTGCGGGCAGACACCGGCCGCGCTCAGCGAAAGCCTGTACGTCCACTACGAGGACGCGGCGGTGGCCCACCTGTTCGCGGTCGCCGCCGGCCTGGACTCGATGGTCGTCGGCGAGTCGCAGATCCTGGGCCAACTGCGCTCGGCGTACGCCCTGGCCCGCGAGCTGGACACGGTGGGGCGGGTGCTCCACGAGCTGTGCCAGCAGGCTCTGCGGGTCGGCAAGCGGGTGCACGCCGACACCGGCATAGACCGCGTCGGTGCATCGGTGGTCGCGGCCGCGCTGGATGCCGCCAGTGTGGCCCTCGGTGCCGACCTCGCGGGTCGGCGCGCTGTCGTCGTGGGTGCCGGGTCGATGGGGGCGCTGGCCGGTACGACGCTGCGCCGCCGTGGCCTGACCGATCTGGTGATCGCCAACCGCAATCCGGCCAACGGTGCCCGGCTGGCCGTCAGCCTGTCCGCTCGGGCCGTCGCGCTGGGTGACCTCGCGGCCGAATTGCCCGGCTCCGACCTCCTGGTCACCGCGACCGGTGCCACCGGCGTCGTCGTACCGGCCGCTCTCGTCGCGGCCGCGGTCCGCGCCGCCGACCGTCCCCTCGTGATCCTCGACCTCGCGCTGCCGCACGACGTCGAGCCGGCCGTCGCCGACCTGGCTGGGGTGACCTACATCGACCTGGAGCGGCTGCAAGGAATGCTCGACGGCTCGCCCAGCGAGCAGGACGTGACCGCGGCGCGGCAGATCGTCGACTTCGAGGTGGCCGCCTTCGCCGCCTGGCAGCGGTCGGCGGCCGTCGCCCCCACCGTGGCTGCGCTGCGCACGCAGGCGGCCGGCGTCGTGGACGCCGAACTGCTCCGGCTGGGCGGTCGGCTGCCGGAGTTGAGCCCGCACGCGCGGGACGAGGTGGCCCAGACGGTGCGCCGGGTCGTGGACAAACTGCTGCACGCTCCGACGGTGCGCGTTCGCGAGCTGGCCGGCGTACCGGGCGGGGAGGCGTATGCCGCGGCGCTGCGCGAGCTGTTCGGGCTGGACCCGCAGCTGCGCGACCTGGTCGAGGCCGTCGGCCTGGAGTCCGAGCCGACCGTCCAGGCGCCCTCATGACCCGGCCGTTGAGGCTCGGCACGCGGCGCAGCCGGCTGGCCCTCGCCCAGTCAGCGGGGGTGGCGGCGACGCTGATCGCCGAACACGCACGGGATGTGGAGCTGGTCGAGGTCACGACGTACGGCGACGTGTCCACCGCGCCGTTGGAGCAGATCGGCGGCACCGGGGTGTTCGTGTCGGCGCTGCGCGAGGCGCTGCTGCGAGGCGAGGTCGACCTGGCCGTGCACTCCTACAAGGACCTGCCCACCGCGCCGGCGAACGGGCTGGCGCTGGCCGCCGTGCCGCCGCGCTGCGACCCGCGTGATGTCCTGGTGGCACGGGACGGCCTCACCCTGGCTGAGCTACCCCTCGGCGCCCGGGTCGGGACCGGCGCGCCACGCCGGGTGGCGCAGGTCCGCGCCCTCGGGCTGGGTCTGGAACTCGTCGGCGTACGGGGCAACGTCGACACCCGGCTGGCCAAGGTGGCCGACGGAGAACTCGACGCGGTGATCCTGGCCCGAGCCGGCCTGGAGCGGTTGGACCGGCTGGACGCGATCACCGAGGTGCTCGATCCGCTGCAGGTGCTACCGGCCTGCGGACAGGGCGCGTTGGCCGTGGAATGCCGGGCCGACGACGTCGATTTGCTCGAGCTGCTGGGAATGCTCGACGATCCGGACAGCCGCGCGGCAACGACCGCCGAACGGTCGCTGCTGCAGGCACTGGAAGCCGGCTGTTCGGCTCCGGTGGGTGGGCTCGCGTTCGTCGCCGAAGGCGAGAACGGAATGGAACTGTATTTGCGCGGCTCGGTGACGGCGATCGACGGCAGTGGCGCCGTTCGACAGTCGGTCACCGGATCCGTATCCGGCGCGGCGGAGGTGGGTCGGCGGTTGGCTGTCGACCTGCTCGCCGACGGCGCCGCCGAACTCATGGGAGCACGGGCATGACACGCGGGCGCAAGCCACTCGGCCGGGTCGTTTTCGTCGGGGCTGGTCCCGGTGACCCAGGTCTGCTCACCCAGCGGGCGGTGGCGGCCCTGGCTGCCGCCGACCTGATCGTCACCGACTCCGACGTCGGGGAGGGGATCCGCCTGCTGGCCGGTCCGGCGCCGCTGCAGAACGCGGTCGGGGAGCCGGCCGAGATCGCCAAGGCCCTGATGGCCGAGGCGCGGACCGGCAGCACTGTCGTGCGGCTGGTCAGCGGTGACCCGTTCACCCGTGACTCGGTGGTCCGCGAAGCGCTGGCCGTGGCCCGGACCAGCGTCCCGCTGGACGTGGTGCCCGGAGTACCGGCCGGCACGGCGGTTCCGGCGTACGCCGGGATCCCGGTCGGTTCGGCGTACACCGGGGTCGACCTGCGCGTCGGGGTGGACCTGGCCGCGCTCGCCGCGACACCGGGGACGCTGGCCGTCACGCTGACCGCGGAGCAGGTCGCGGACACCTGCACGACGTTGGTGAAGAACGGTCTGGCCGGGAGCACGTCGGCCTGCGTCACCGCCGACGGGACCGGTACGGCGCAGCGCTCGCACGTCTCCACGGTCGACGACCTCGCCGCGGGCGGGGCCGCTGAGTTCACTGGATCGGTAGTGCTCACCATCGGCGCCGCGGTGGACAAGCGGCCGCGGTTGTCCTGGTGGGAGAGCCGGCCGCTGTACGGCTGGAAGGTGCTCGTCCCGCGCACCAAGGAGCAGGCCAAGGAGATGAGCGACCGGCTGCACCTGCACGGGGCGATCCCGGTGGAGGTCCCGACCATCGCCGTCGAGCCGCCGCGCACCCCGGCCCAGATGGAACGGGCCATCAAGGGGCTCGTGACCGGCCGCTACGGCTGGATCGTCTTCACCTCGACCAACGCCGTCCGCGCGGTGTGGGAGCGCTTCGCCGAGTTCGGGCTGGACGCGCGGGCCTTCGCCGGGGTGAAGATCGCCTGCGTGGGGGAGCAGACCGCGGAGGCGGTGCACGCGCTGGGTATCAGGCCGGAGATCGTGCCGACCGGCGAGCAGTCCAGTGCCGGCCTGCTGGATGACTTCCCGCCGTACGACGACCTGCTCGACCCGATCGACCGGGTCCTGTTGCCGCGGGCCGACATCGCCACCGAGACGCTGGCCGCCGGCCTGCGCGAGCGCGGCTGGGAGATCGACGATGTGACTGCATACCGGACCGTCCGGGCTGCCCCGCCTCCCGCGGCGACCCGGGAGGCCATCAAGGGCGGCGGGTTCGACGCGGTCTGCTTCACCTCCTCCAGCACGGTGCGCAACCTGGTCGGCATCGCCGGCAAGCCACACCCACGCACGGTGGTCGCCTGCATCGGTCCACAGACGGCCGCCACGGCGCGGGAGTTCGGGCTGCGGGTGGACGTCGAGCCGGAGACGGCCGCGGTGGAGCCGCTGGTCGACGCCCTCGCCGCGTACGCCCGGACGACGCGCGAGACGGAGGACGACAGCCAGCCGCCGAAGACGCCACGGGCACGTACCCGCGCGCGGTGACTCCCGGCTTCCCGACGGTCCGGCCGCGCCGGCTGCGCTCCACCCCGGCGCTGCGTCGGCTTGTCGCGTCAACCCGGCTTTCCGGTGCCGACCTGGTGCTGCCGGTGTTCGTCAAGGAGTCGCTGTCCGAGCCGACGCCGATCGGTTCGATGCCGGGGGTGGTGCAGCACACGCTGGACTCCCTGCGCGCCGCCGCTTCCGACGCGGTCGAGGCCGGGGTCGGGGGGTTGGTGCTGTTCGGCGTACCGGCGGTCAAGGACGCCGGCGGTTCGGCGGCCGACGCCGATGACGGCATCGTCAACCGGGCCCTGACGGCGTTGCGCGCCGACCTCGGCGACGCCACGGTCCTGATCGCGGATCTGTGCCTGTGCGAGTACACCGACCACGGGCACTGCGGGATCGTGGCCGATGGCGCGGTCCTGAACGACGAGACGCTGGAGCGGTACGCCGCCGTCGCGGTGGCCCAGGCGCGTGCAGGGGCACATGTCGTGGCACCGAGCGGGATGATGGACGGCCAGGTCGGGGCGATCCGGACCGCGCTCGACGCGGCGGGTTTCGCCGGCCTGCCGGTGCTGGCGTACTCGGCGAAGTACGCCTCGTGCTTCTACGGGCCGTTCCGGGAGGCGGCCGAAGGGGCACCGCAGTTCGGGGATCGCGGCGGCTACCAGCAGGACCCGGCCCGCCCCGTGGACGAGGCGCTGCGCGAGGTGGCGCTGGACCTGGCCGAGGGCGCGGACGCGGTGATGGTCAAGCCCGCGCTGGCTTACCTCGACGTGATCAGCGCCGTGCGCGCGGCGGTGGACGTGCCGGTGGCGGCCTACCAGGTGTCCGGGGAGTACGCGATGGTCGAAGCGGCGGCCGCGAACGGCTGGCTGGACCGGCGCCGCGCCGTCCTGGAGACGTTGCTGTCGATCCGGCGGGCCGGGGCGGACATCGTGCTCACCTACTGGGCGGCCGAAGCCGCCGAGTGGCTGCGTGCCTGACCAGTTCCTCCTCGGAATCCGGTCTTTGGATGCGCCGGCGGCCCTACGGGGGCGGTGAGCGCATCCGCTGTGGTCAATCCTTGCCTTCTCTTCGGTGCGCGGATGCGTTCTGCCCTTCGTGCTCGAAGTCCACGTCCACCGTCTGGAACCCCTTGTTCCGCTGAGCGGTGGCGTACCCGGTGTAGGCCCGCCGGTCAGCTTTCGTGAGGTCGAC
>JACCSC010000309.1 GCA_013813215.1 Geodermatophilaceae bacterium
CGCCGAGGCGGGTGCCGCGCCGCTGACATGGAGCCGGCTGCCGACGTCGCCGGTCACCCTGACGATGGCCCGGCATTCGGCGGGCAGCCGGTGGGATTGGCGGTCCAGGCACAGGGCCAGGACGCCCACCCGGGGGCCGGCGGCCAGGAGCCGGCCCACCGCCGGGTCGACCCGCTGCGTCCCCGCGCCGGGGATCAGCAGCACGGTGTGCGGGGCGGCTGCGTCCCGGTCGGTCACCGCAGCGGCCAGATCCGCCGCCGGCGGCGCTCGGCGCAGGTGCGGCAGCCAGCGCAACCAGGCCCACTCCGCCCCCGCCTCGTCGGGCGCGAGCAGCAGCAGACGCAGGTCCCGCGGGCTGTGCAGAACCGCGAACTGGACCACCAGGCTGCGCACCATGGCTTGCAGCGGCTCGTCCGGGCCGGCGAGGCCGGCCACGCCGACCGTGGCCAGCGGCAGGGCGACCGGGAGATCGGCGGCCCACAGCGTCGTCAGCTGCCCGTCGCCGCGGACGGCAACCTCGGTCGGGACCGAGCCGGTCCCGAGGCGAACCGTGCCGAAGTCGGCGTCGCCGGGTCGACGTTCCCACAGCCGTTGCCCCGGCCACTGGGCGACGGCGGCGAGTTCAGCAAGGTCGGGCAGCGCGTGGTGGCGGCGGGTGCTGTCCGCGGCCAGCGCAACGTCCCGCGCGGCCTCTGCCCGGACGAGTGCCGCGGCATGGTCGCGCAGATCCTGGCCGCGCCCCCGTCGGCGCCCGCGCCGGTCGGACAGCCAGGCGCCCAGCATCATCAAGGGCGAGAGCAGGGTGAAGAGCAGGAAGTGCGGCATCCGCAGCACCAGGGCCAGCGCGACGCCCACGACGATGGGGGCGGCCAGGGCGAGCAGCGCCAGCCGGGCCGGCGGGCGGGGCTCCGGTTCGACCGGCCAGTCGAGAACTACCGGCTCGGCCGGCGCCCACTGCCGTGGCGGACGCGTCACCTGTACACCGCCGTCCGGCGCCGGGCGGGTGATCGCCGGGGCGCCGCCCGAGGTGGCCAGGCCGAGCAGGGTGTCGCCGATGCGCAGGAGCCGGCTTCGGGCGAGGGGCGCGGCGTTGTCGGAGAGGGGTTGGCCGTCCAGCAGGGTGCCGTTCGCCGAGGCCAGCGCCTGCACGGTGATCTCGCCCGAGCCGACCTGGAGGAGCGCGTGGACGCGTGAGCACAGCGGGTCGCGCAGGCGCAGCTGGCTGTCCGAGCCGCGTCCGATCAGGTAGCTGCCCCGGCGCAGCGGCCAGCGGGTGCCGGCCTCCCGACCGGACAGCACGCGCAGCTCGACCAGCCCGCCGGGCTGCCCCCGTGGGCCGGGCGCTCCCACCTGTACCCGGCACCCGGTCCGCAGTCCCGGCGCGCCGAAAACCGAGTCAGGAGCAAGTGGCGTGCTGCCGGCGTACAGGTCCGTGGGTGCGGCACCGACCAGGGCGCACAGCCGACCGGTCACCGCGCCGAGCGTCGTGTCGGCCTGGCCGGTGACGAGGACGTCGCGCTCGCGCCCGGCGTAGCCGACGGTGAGGAGGATGTGCACCGGGGGAGTGTCTGCAGCTTCCGGCCCGCTGTGCGGGCGCGGCGCACATCTGTGGACAACCGCGTAGGTTTCCCGAGTGAGCACGGTTTCCGGTGACGACGTCAGCTTCGGTGGGCAGGGCGCCCGGCTGTCCTACGGCAGCTACCTCCGCCTGCCCGACCTGCTGGGCGCGCAGGTCCTGCAGTCCGACCCGCCGGCCCACGACGAGTTGCTGTTCATCACCGTGCACCAGGTCTACGAGCTGTGGTTCAAGCAGCTGCTGCACGAGTTGGGCGGCGCCCGCGACCGGATGCTGACGGGGGACACGTACACCCCGCGGCAGCGGCTGCACCGGGCGCACGTGATCACCCGGCTGCTCGTGGAGCAGATCGACGTGCTGGAGACGATGACGCCGCAGGACTTCCTGGAGTTCCGGAACCTGCTCGCCCCGGCCAGCGGGTTCCAGTCCGTGCAGTTCCGGGAGCTGGAGTTCCTGTCCGGCGCGAAGCACCCGGAGTACGTGCGCCGGTTGGGGCACGCCACGCCGGACGAGCGCTCGCGGCTGGAGGCGCGGCTGGCCGAACCGTCGCTGTGGGACGCGTTCGTGTCCCTGCTGGCCGCCGCCGGGTTCGCCGTCGAGACCGAGGACGAGCGTCGGGATGCCTTGGTCACCGTGAGCCGCGACCGGCTGGCGTACGGCGCCCTGTGGGATGTGGCCGAGGCACTCGTCGAGCACGACGAGCTGTGTGCGCGTTGGCGGATGCGGCACGTGCTCATGGTGGAGCGCCAAATCGGGACGAAGTCCGGTACCGGCGGCTCGTCGGGCGCGGACTACCTGCGGACCCGGCTGCCGATGCGCTTCTTCCCCGAGTTGTGGGAGCTGCGCGCGCATCTGTGAGCGGCTCGACCGCGCTGACATGCGGACCACCAGCGCAACGTGACCATCGTGGAGGGCCTACACCTGTCCGACGGTGGCGTCGGATCGGCGGAGTCGGTTCCGTAGGTTCTCGCACGGTCCCGCGCCGACCGAGACGACGAACTGAGCGGTCGCCTGGGGTGATCGTGCTGGACGCCTCTGCGTTGGTGCTCAGCCTCACCGATACCGGGGACCGCGGTGGTCGTGTGCGGCACCTACTCCCGGGACAGTACCGAGACGATCACTGGGCCGACCGCCGGCTGGCTTCTGCCAGCGGTCCTCTGTGCTCCTTCGTCGTGGTTCGACCTCACCGCCAGGCGTCCCGACTCCCCGACATTGCGTCGTTGGAGGGCTTTCGGGTCGCTACTGACCGGAAGGCCCTCCAATGATGCGAAAGGTGGCGTGGGAACCCGGACTAGGAGCCTGGCCGGCGTCAACCCGCACGGTGGCACGACATCTCCGGAGCCGAGCCGCGCGCCGTGGCAACCACCGCAAGTCGGCGTTCTCAGGACTGCAGCCGGCTGAGCAGCGGCGCGATGTCGCGGGCGGCCGGTTCTCGGATCACATACCGGGGCGACGCCGAGCTCCTCGGCCTGGCGTCGGAGTTGGTCGACTATCTCGTCCGCGGCGCCGATCAAGGCATGGGGAGTGGCAACCGCGTCGGCGACGGATAGGCCCGGAACCCGCTCGACAAGTCGGTTCAGCGCTTGTTGGCGGTTCTCAGTGTGCTCGGCGGCCCGCCGGACGGTGGCGAGCTGGCGGGTCAGGGCGGCTGGGGACCAGCGCACCGTATGCCGATGCCCGTCGGGCGGCGTGTGGCCGAGACCAGACAGGGCCGCGATGTCGACCCGCTGTGCGGCGACGGTGAGAAGGGCCGGGTGCCCGCCGCCGATGAGCAGCCGGATCGGTCCTGCATGGTCGGGTCGGATGACCTCGGCATCGCGCATGTCGATCTGCGCCCCGTGGGCGGTCATCCGCTCGCCGGCGAGCAACTGGGCGACGGCCTCAACTGACTCCATGAGCCGTTGCACCCGTTCGCGCGGACCGGGCCGCTCACGACCCAATGCGGACCACTCTGCCGGGGTGTGACCGGCACCGACGCCGAGGATGACCCGGCCGGGTGCGAAGCGGTCGAGGGTGGCTGCGGCGTCGGCTACGTGATGCGGCTCCCGAACCCCCAGCCGGATGACGTAGGTGCTCAGCGAGAGTGTGGTCGTCGCGGCAAGTGCAACGAGGGGATCACCGTCCCCAGGGTGGTCGCCGACGAGTAGGGCGTCGAAGCCGGCCGACTCGAGGGTGCGGGCCAGGTCGAGCCAAGCGGCAAGCGTCCCGGGTACGGCTTGCACCGAGATGCGGACGTCGAGCATGTCGGCATCCTGCCGGGGCTCGGCGCCGGAAGGAGTGATGTTCGCGGGCAGCAGAGTCATGTGGGGTCGCGCTCGGATCTGTGGACAGCGCGCGCCCTTGTGGACGGCGTACGACGAGGTCGCCAGATCCCGCCTAGCCTCGGCGGCCCAGCGATTCGCCGACCCGAGGAGGACCCGTGAAGTACGACATCCCGACCCTGCAGGCGATGGCCGGCCAGTGCCGCTCGGCGGCCGGGGACAGCCAAGCGCAGACCGCAGCGCTGTCCAGCCGGATCAACGCCGACGTCACGACCGGCTGGGAAGCCGGCTCAGCGCAGGCGTTCCTCGCGCTCTACCAGCAGTGGCAGACCGCGGCGGCCAACGTGCAGCAGTCGCTCATCGGCATCGGCCAGCTGCTGGACCAGACCGCGAGCACCGTCCTGGAGACCGACGCGGCGATCGCCCGCGGCTTCAGCCAGTCGATGTAGAGGCTTGCGGCGCAGCGGCGACGGCGTCAGGCTGGCCGAACCTGCCGAGGGAGTGCACTGTGAAATCCAACCGCGCCGTACCAGCGACCGTGCTGGCCGTCGTCCTGGCCCTGGCGCCCGCCGGGCCGGTCAGCGCCGCACCCGCTGCGACCGCCGCCGTGGTCTCGCTGTTCCCCAGCGACACCCTGACGGTGGCCGACCCGGCCCAGCTCACCGGCCGGCGCGTCAACCTCCCGCCGCCCGACTGCGCCACCCACCCGACGGATTGCAACACCGTGGCGCTGCTGAACCAGCTGGACGGGTTCGACCTCGATCCGCGGCTGGCCTTGCGCTTCGACGCTCCGGTCGACGCGGCCGAGGTCGCGGCCGGTACGACGGTCCGCGCCGTGGCCAGCGGCTGGTCGACCGGGGTCGACCGCGTGGTGTACGACGCGGCGACATACACCGTCTACGCGCACCCGGTCGATCAGCTCGCGCCCGGCACCACCTTCCGGCTGCGGGTGGGCGGGGCAGCGCCCGCGCAGAGCACGTTCACGACGCTGTCCGCGACCGATGGTCTGCACGACCTGCGCCGTCAGCTGGACAGCGGCGCGGCCTTCGCCGCCGCCGGCATCACCGATCGCGAGCTGCGCGTGGACGCCGCGGTACCGGCGGTCGGGACAACTTTCACGTACAACGCCGATCTGGGCAGCAGCAGCCTGCCGATCCCGGTATTCAACCTCTCGGAGCAGGACGCCGGCGCCTACGTGTTCGGCTCCTACCTCGCACCGTCCTGGCTGACCGCCGACCGGGTGATTCCGCAGACGCCGACGGCCGACGCCGGTCCGGCGGTGCAGGGCGCCGAGCGACTGCCGTTCGTGCTCATCCTGCCCGCGGGTGCACCGCCCGCGGGCGGCTGGCCGGTGGCAGTGTTCGGGCACGGCTTCACGCGATCGGACGCTGACCTCTTCCTGGCCGCGCCGCAGAACGCCTCCCGGGGCTTCGCCACGATCGCCACCCACGTCGTGGGGCACGGCTACGGCCCGGACAGCACCTGGCAGATCACCCGCAACGGAGTGACCGGGACGTTGCCGGCGTACGGCCGGGGCATCGACCTCAACGGTGACGGGATCATCACCGACACCGAGGGCGTGTCCGCCCTGCCGCAGCCGGCGCCGTTCGCGCAGGTGAGCAGCCGCGACGGCCTGCGCCAGACGGCGGCGGACATCATGACTCTGGTGCGGGCGGTCGCGCTGGGTGTGGACCTGAACGACGACGGCGTAACGGACCTGCAGCGCACCGGTACCGACTACTACGGGCAGAGCTTCGGCGGGATCTACGGCACCATGCTGGCCGGCACCGACCCGCTGCTGGAGGCCATCGGACTCAACGTGCCGGGTGGCCCGATCAGCGAGATCGCCCGGCTGTCCCCGTCCTTCCGGCCGCTGGTGACCGAGGCCCTGGCCGGCGCGCAGCCGCCGCTGCTCAACGGCGGCTTCTTCGGCTTCACCGAGTCCCTCCCGCTGGCCGGCGAACCGCCGGTGCTCGACCCGGCGCCCGGCGCGCTTCCGATCCAGCAGTTCCTCGCCGAGCAGACCTGGCTCAACCGGCCCGGCAGCCCGGAGACCTTCGCGCCCCTGGTGCCGGACGAGCGCGTCATGTTCCAGGTGGCCCGCGGCGACGCCACGGTGCCGAACCCGACCTCGGCCACCTTGCTCCGGGCCGGCGACCTGATCCGGCGGGCGACCTTGTACCGCAACGACCGGACGCAGCGCAGTGACGACAATCCGCACGGCTTCCTGCTGGACCCGACCTTCATCGTCGGCTTCCTCGGCGGTCAGACCCAGATGTCGACGTTCCTGGCCTCCGGGGGACGCCTGCTCATCGACCCCGACGGGCCGGCGTCGATCTTCCAGCTCGGTCGGGACTACCCGGGGCTGCCTCTCGGCTGAGCTTGGCGGGGCCGCTCCTACCATCGGGCCGTGCCTCACCCGCTGTCCGCGCAGTTCAGGAACCAGTCCCGGCTCTGCCTGCCCGGCTCGCCGTTGTCAGCATCCCTGCTGGCCGCCGCGGCCGACGATCTGGACGCAGGCGGTCCCACCGCGGCGGTGATGCTGCCCTACCAGGACGACGGTCGCCGCTCGGTCCCGCCCCTGCGGCTGCTGGGCGGGCTGCACCGGCTGGTCCTCGAACGGCAGGCGCCGGAACTCGCCTTGCACTACCCGAGCGTCGGCGGGACGGCGCCGGTCCGGGCGGCGTGGCCGGCCGCCCGCCGGCTACTGGGAACGCACACGGAGCGGCTGTCCGCACTGGCCGGCCGGCCCGTGCAGACCAACGAGGTAGGCCGCTGTGCCGCGCTGATCGGCGTACTGCACGTCCTCACCGAGCGGTACGGGCTGCCGATCCGGCTGTTCGAGTTCGGGGCCAGCGCCGGGCTGAACCTCAACGTCGACCGGTACGCCTACGCCGTCGACAACCGAGTGCTCGGAGCGGCGGACTCGCCGCTACGGCTGCAGGCGCCCTGGCGCGGCTATCCCGAAGCCGACCTGGCCCGCCCGGTCGAGATCGTCGAGCGGGCCGGCTGCGACTCGGCGCCGGTCGACGCCAGCACGACCGAGGGCCGCCTGACGCTCACGTCCTACGTCTGGGCCGACTGGATCGAGCGGCTCGAACGGCTGCGTACGGCGTTGGCGATCGCCGCCGACCACCCGATCACGGTCGCCGCGTCCGCGGCCGCGCCGTGGCTGGCCCACCGGCTCGGGTGGCCGCGCACCGGCAGCCTGACCTTGGTCTGGCACTCCGTCGTCTGGCAGTACGTCGACATCGCCGAGCGGACCGAGCTCGAGCGGATCCTGCAGGCCGCGGCGGACCGCGCCACCCCGACCGCGCCGCTCGCGCTGGCCGGGATGGAGTACGTCGACGACAGCCGCTTCGAGGTCCGCCTGCGCACCTGGCCGGAGCGGCGGCACGACCTGCTGGCCACCACCGCCGGGCACGGCATGCCGGCCACCTGGCTGAACCCGGCTCAGCCCGATCCGGCACCGGTCGGCCCCGCCATGCCCGTCGTCTAGCAGGATGGCCGGGGGCCGAGGCGAGGAGGAACGGCATGCAGTTCGGGCGGTACTTCGAGGAGTTCGAAGTCGGTGCGGTCTACAAGCACTGGCCGGGCAAGACGGTGACCGAGTACGACGACCACCTGTTCTGCCTGATCACCATGAACCACCATCCGCTGCACCTGGATGCCCACTTCGCGCAGGAGACGACCGAGTTCGGCCGCAACGTGGTGGTCGGCAACTACATCTACTCCCTCGTGCTCGGCATGTCGGTGCCCGACGTCAGCGGGAAGGCGATCGCCAACCTCGAGGTGGAGTCACTGCGGCACGTGGCGCCGACGTTCCACGGCGACACCATCTACGCCGAGACCACCGTGTTGGGCGCGACCGAGTCGAAGTCCAAGGACGACCGCGGCATCGTGTACGTCGAGACCTGCGGCTACAACCAGGACGGCACCGTCGTGTGCATCTTCCGGCGCAAGGTCATGGTGCCCAAGCGCTCGTACGGCGACGCGCGCGGCGGCGACCAACCCGGGCGGCCGAGTCACTCCCCAGGGGGCTGAGTCACTTCCCAGGGGCTTCGCCCCCGGACCCCGCTCAGGAGGGCTCCGCCCCCCTGACACCCCCCGCCGGGGGGCGCTGCCCCCCCGAGACCCTGGGGCCGCTCAGGAG
>JACCSC010000336.1 GCA_013813215.1 Geodermatophilaceae bacterium
ACACTCGCGGAGAAGGTCTGGGAGTCGCACCTGGTGCGTCGGCAGGAGGGGGAGCCCGACCTCGTCTACGTGGACCTGCACCTCGTGCACGAGGTGACCAGCCCACAGGCGTTCGACGGCCTCCGGCTGGCCGGGCGAACTGTCCGGCGGCCCGACCTCACCATCGCCACTGAAGACCACAACGTCCCGACCGAGGCCATCGACCAGCCGATCGCCGACGAGACCTCTCGCATCCAGGTGGAGACGCTGCGCGGCAACTGCGCGGAGTTCGGCGTCCGGCTGCATCCCATGGGCGATCGCGAGCAGGGGATCGTGCACGTCATCGGGCCCCAACTCGGTCTCACCCAGCCCGGAATGACTGTCGTCTGCGGCGACAGCCACACCTCGACCCACGGCGCGTTCGGCGCGCTGGCGTTCGGGATCGGCACCAGCGAGGTCGAGCACGTGCTCGCGACGCAGACGCTGTCCCTGCGGCCGTTCAAGACTATGGCGGTGACCGTCACCGGCACGCTGAGGTCCGGGGTCACGGCCAAGGACATCATCCTGGCCGTGATCGCCCAGATCGGAACGGCCGGCGGCCAGGGTCACGTCATCGAGTACCGCGGTCCGGCTGTCACGGCGCTGTCGATGGAGGCTCGGATGACGGTCTGCAACATGTCGATCGAGGCGGGCGCCCGAGCAGGGATGATCGCTCCGGACGAGACGACGTTCGAGTTCCTGCGCGGAAAGCCCCACGCGCCAGCGGACTTCGACAGCGCCGTGGAGTACTGGCGCACCTTGCGGACCGACGAGGACGCCGCGTTCGACACCGAGGTGGTCCTCGACGCCGACCAGCTGACCCCCTTCGTCACCTGGGGGACCAACCCCGGTCAGGGCGCCGAACTGGATTCCGCGATCCCCGACCCGGCCAGCTTCGCCGACCCGGCCGAGCGGGTCTCGGCCGAGAAGGCGTTGGCTTACATGGGTTTGACCGCCGGTACGCCGTTGCGCGAGGTGCCGGTGGATACCGTCTTCCTGGGTTCGTGCACCAACGGCCGCATCGAGGATCTCCGTGCAGCCGCTGCGGTGTTGCGGGGCCGGCAGGTGTCCGACGGCGTACGGATGCTTGTCGTACCAGGCTCGATGCGGGTCAAGGAGCAGGCCGAAGCCGAAGGGCTGGACCGGGTCTTCGCCGAGGCGGGCGCGCAGTGGCGCAGTGCGGGCTGCTCCATGTGCCTGGGCATGAACCCGGATCAGCTGGCCCCGGGAGAGCGCTCAGCCTCGACCTCCAACCGCAACTTCGAAGGGCGGCAAGGCAAGGGCGGCCGCACGCACCTGGTCTCGCCGCTGGTCGCGGCGGCCACCGCAGTGCGCGGCACGCTCAGCGCACCGTCGGACCTGGAGGACTGAGCCGTGCAGGCCTTCCGTACGCACACCGGCCGGATCGCGCCGCTGCGGCGCAGCAACGTCGACACCGATCAGATCATCCCTGCCGTCTACCTCAAGCGGGTTGCCCGCACCGGGTTCGAGGACGGTCTGTTCTCGTCGTGGCGCGCCGCCGAACCGGATTTCGTGCTCAACCGGCCGGAGTACGCCGGGGCCACCGTCCTGGTCGCCGGCCCCGACTTCGGCACCGGATCCTCCCGTGAGCACGCCGTGTGGGCCTTGCTGGACTACGGCTTCCGGGTCGTCGTCTCCTCCCGGTACGCCGACATCTTCCGGGGCAACTCCCTCAAGGCCGGGCTGTTGACGGCGTTGGTCGACCAGCCGGTCGTCGAGCGGCTGTGGGCGCTCGCCGACTCCGACCCGACGACGTCGGTGACTGTCGACCTCGTCGAGCAGGTCATCACCGCCGGTGGCGAGCAAGCGGCGTTCGACATCGACTCCTACAGCCGGTGGCGGCTGCTGGAAGGGCTCGACGACATCAGCCTCACCGAGCAGCACGAAGCGGCGATCACTGCCTTCGAGTCTTCCCGCGCCGCCTGGCTACCGGCCACCACCACACCGTCATGACGGGCACGACGGGATAGCGAGCACACGGAAGAAATCCTTATACGTCAAGCAAACAGCGCGGTGATCGTTGCCTCACCCGGCCGCGGCCTCTAGCGTTCGGCGGAGTCGGTCGTACCACGGCCGTTTATGTCCTGGGAGGGACAGTGAACAAGTCCGAGTTGATCGACGCCCTCGCCGTACGCATGGCAGGGGACAAGAAGGTTGCGGCCGCGGCCGTCGAGGGGTTCATCGATGTCGTGTCGCGGACCGTCACCAAGGGCGAGCGGGTGGCGATCACTGGCTTCGGTGTCTTCGAGAAGCGCGCCAGGGGGGCAAGGACTGCGCGCAATCCCAGGACCGGTCAGAGCATCAAGGTGAAGAAGACGAACGTTCCCGCCTTCCGGCCGGGTCAGCAGTTCAAGGACGTCGTCAGCGGAGCCAAGAAGCTCGCCAAGGTCGCGGCCAGTCCCGCGGCCCGGGCCGGTTCGGTGGGCACCAAGGTTGCGGGTACCAAGTCCGCCACCTCGTCGGCGACCAAGCCCGCCGCGGCGACCAAGGCGACTAAGGCGACCAAGGCCACGAAGTCGGGCGCGCCGGCGAAGAGCACCACGGCGAAGTCGGTGGCCACGAAGAGCGCGACAGCCAAGGCCACGGCGTCGAAGAGCACCACCGCGAAGAAGGCGCCGGCGGCGAAGAAGACCGGCAACAGCACCACGACGAAGGCGGCCAAGAGTACGGCCGCCAAGAGCAGCGCCACCACCAAGGCCACGGCGGCGAAGTCCACCGGCACGAAGGCGACGACGGCCGCGAAGAAGGCCCCAGCCAAGAAGTCCACGGCGAAGAAGGCATCGGCCAAGGCCTGATCCGCCGACCGTGCCCGAAGTCGTCAGGTGGTCTGCGCGTGCGGGTGGCGCGGACCACCTGATCACTCGGGACCGTGGGGCGGTCAGCCGGGCAGGAACGATCCGTAGTAGTCCGCGCGGCGCAGTTGTCCGGCGTCGTCCGCGGCGAGCGCCCAAACACTGCCCTTGCGAGCTGGTGGTTCGGGGTCAGTGCGTCGCGGCGACACGCCGGTCACCTGGACGCCGGCCCGCAACAGGCGTGACATCAGGTGGGGGATAGCGTCGCCCTGGCTGCACACGACCGCCACCGACGTACCGTCGCGCAGCAGCCCTCTGAGCCGGTTCCACGTGGCTTCGGGGTCGTCCCAGTAACCGTCCTCGCCGAACTCGGGAGCGTCCTGTACCGCCAGGCCGAGCCGGTCGGCAAGGGGCTGCACGGTCCACCGGCAGCGCAACGGCGGCGCGCTGAGCACGTGCGTGGGACCGAACCACGGGAGGGCGGCGGCCAGCGTCGCCGCCTCGGCCTGCCCCCGCTCGTCCAAGGGCCGCTCGGCGTCCGGACCGGTCCACGCCTCGCGGTCCCCGGCGCTGGCATGGCGCACCAGGAGCAGCCGCGATGCCAGCGGCGGTTCCTGCTGGAGAGCCCGGGCGAGTTCGATGTCGTCGGCATAGCTCAACCGGCGCATCGCCTCCGGCACGGGCAGCCAGTCGAGCTCGTCCACCTCGTCGTTCGACGAGAAGTCGCCAGTGGCCGGCATGGCCCACCACTGCACGGTCTTGTCGGTGCCGTCGGCCTGATAGGAGCTGCTGGGCAGGCGCCGACCCACCCGAACCGTCAGCCCCGTCTCTTCGCTGACCTCCCGCAGCGCGGCCAGCAGCGGGAGCTCACCCGGGTCCAGCTTGCCCTTCGGGAAGGACCAGTCGTCGTACTTCGGGCGGTGCACGACCGCGAGCAACAGGACTCCCGCGTCGTACCGCCACGGCACGCCGCCGGCCGCGATCGGGTCGGGCGGCATCGCCGTCAGTCGGACCGGTTGTTGTGCAGCAGCATCAGCTCGACCTGCATGTCGCGCCGGCCCGCCGAGCGTTCCCAGGTCCCGTCGGAGGTCAGGTCCCAGCCGGCGATGTCCTCGCGCATCGCGGTGTCCAGCATGCCTCTCAAGTGCTTGGCGGCGGCCGTATCGGACACCCGCAATAACACCTCCACCCGCCGGTCCAGGTTGCGGTGCATGAGGTCGGCGCTGCCGACCCACCATTCGGGATCGCCCCCGTTGGCGAAGCACATCGCCCGCGAGTGCTCCAGGAAGCGCCCGACGATCGAGCGGACCCGGATGTTATCCGACAGGGCAGGAACACCGGGTCGCAACGTGCAGATACCGCGGATCAGCAGCCGCACCGGCACCCCCGCGCCGGAAGCCCGGTAGAGCGCGTCCACGATCTGCTCGTCGACCAGTGAATTGACCTTGATGTCGATGCCGCTGTCCCGACCGGCCTCGGCGTTCTCGATCTCCCGCTCGATCCGCTCGATCAGCCCGCGCCTGATCCCGTACGGCGCCACGAGCAGGGAGCGGTACGACGTCTGCCGTGAATAGCCGGTCAGCGCGTTGAACAGGTCGGTGAGGTCGGCGCCGACGGCGGGATCCGCGGTCAGGACACCGAGGTCCTCATACGTCCGAGCGGTCTTCGGGTTGTAGTTGCCGGTGCCGATGTGGCAGTAGCGACGCAGCCCCTCTGCCTCTCTCCGGACTACGAGGGCGGTCTTGCAGTGGGTCTTCAGGCCGACCAGGCCGTACACCACGTGACAGCCCGCGCGCTCCAGCGTCTTGGCCCAGCTGATGTTCGCCTCCTCGTCGAAGCGGGCCTTGACCTCGACGAGCACGACGACCTGCTTGCCGGCTGCGGCCGCCTCGGCGAGCGCCTCCACGATGGGGGAGTCACCGGAGGTGCGGTACAGCGTCTGCTTGATCGCCAGCACGCTCGGATCGCTGGCCGCCTGCTCGATGAAGCGTTGCGTACTGGTCGCGAACGAGTCGTACGGGTGGTGGACCATCACGTCGCCCTCGCGCAGGGTCGCGAAGACGCTCTTGGCCGTCTCGCCCTCGGTCAGCCGCGGATGGGTGGCCGGCACGAACGGCGGGTCCTTGAGGTTCGGCGCGTCGATGTCGTAAAGCGCCCACAGCGAGGACAGGTCCAGAAGACCAGGGACGCGCAGGACGTCGGCCGAGTCCATGTCCATCTCGCGCACGAGCAGGTCCAGCGTGTGCTGGTCCATGGTCTCGCCGACCTCGAGCCGGACCGCGGGACCGAACCGGCGGCGGGCCAGCTCGCGTTCGAGGGCCTGGAGCAGATCCTCGTCGCGGTCCTCCTCGACCTCGACGTCGGCGTTGCGGGTCACCCGGAAGAGATGGTGCTCGCCCACGTCCATCCCGGGGAACAGCTGCGGCAGCTGGGCCGCGATCAGTTCTTCCAGCGGCAGCACGGTCTGGCCGTCGGCCACCGGGACGAAGCGGGGAACGTTGTTGGGGACCTTCACCCGGGCGAACCGCTCGCCCCCCAGCGCGGGGTCGCGAATGGTCACCGCGATGTTGAGCGACAGGCCGCTGATGTAGGGGAACGGATGGGCCGGGTCCACCGCGAGCGGGGTGAGCACCGGGAAGATGCGCTCGCGGAAGTACTCCCGCAGCCGGCCGGTGTCCTCGGCGGACAGCTCGTCCCAGTGCAGGATCCGGATGCCCAGCTTCTCCAGTTCCGGCTGTACCTCGTCGGCGAACAGGCGCGCTTGGCGCGCCACGAGGTCGCCGGCCCGCTGGGCGATGAGTTCCAGCTGTTCGCGAGGCGACAGGCCGTCGGCCGAGCGGACCGACAAGCCGGTGCTCTGCCGCCGTTTCAGGCCGGCCACCCGGACCATGTAGAACTCGTCCAGGCCGCGCGCGAAGATGGCGAGGAACTTCGCCCGTTCGAGCAGGGGGATGTCCGGGTCTTCGGCCAAGGCGAGCACCCGGGCGCCGAAGTCCAGCCAGGACAGCTCACGGTTCAGGAATCGGTCCGAGCCCAGCTCGTGCGCCTCAGGTGGAGGGACCGCGATGCTCACCATGTCGCGATGATGCACCAGTCAGATGAACACGGCCCGGGCTAGCAGGGCCTCGGTGTGCTGTCCGACGCCGAGAGCGCACGCCGACCAGAGGTCCTCCATGGTGTCGACGTCCCGGCGCAGCCCCGGCCAGTCGCCGTCGAGCGACGTCGCACCCGACCGGGCGTGCGCCCGCGCCGATCCCGGCCCGTAGTGGGCGTCCAGGGCGCCGTCGGTCGCGGAGAGCAGCGTCGTACCGCCGCCGTCGGTGTCGGCCACGAAGGCGCGCTGCGATCCGACCGCCGCGGTCAGCGCGGCCTCGAGCTGATCGGCCGACAGGGCGGGCAGGTCACTCGGAACGGCCGCGACCGGGTGCGGTCCCCAGGTCGCCACGGCGTACGCCGCCGCACTGCGCAGCGCCGCGTTCAGCCCACCGATGAGGACGTCGGGCCGGACGACGGCGCCGCTTCCGGCCACCGCTCGCGCGACCTCGTCGTCGCCGGTCACGACCAGCACCCGCGCCACACCGGCCGCAGTGGCGGCGGCGCGCACGGTGTCCTGCGCGAAGGCCAGCGCCAGGTCACGGTTGCGGGCCGGGTCCGCCAGTCGCGACTTGGCCACGGCCAGCCGCTTCACCGGGATGACGACCGTCCACAGGAGCACGCGACCGATCGTGCCAGGCAGCGGACGACGCGGCCCGCGGCGGTTCTCGACACCGGGTCGGCGGCAGGAAAGACTCGCCCGGTGGTGCAGACTTTCCGGTCCAGCAGAACCGCAGGCCGGTTGGTCGGCAAAGGCGGCCGTGGGCGGCTCGGCTTCTGGATGCGGCTCTGCGTCATCGTCGTGCGGCCGGTGACCCGGGCGATGTTCCGGTTCCGCTGGGCCGGCCTCGAGCACATGCCCCGAACGGGCGGCGTGATCATGGTGGTCAACCACATCTCCAAGCTCGACCCCTTCACCGTCGCCCGCTTCACCTGGGACTCCGGGCGGATCCCGCGGTTCATGATCAAGGAAGCGCTGTTCGGCGTGCCTGTCGTGGGGCAGGCGATGCGCGGCGCCGGCCAGATCCGGGTACGTCGGGGCACGAACGAGGCCAACATCGCCCTGCGTGCGGCCGAACTGGCGCTGGGCCAGGGAGAGCTGATCGTCGTCTACCCCGAAGGCACCGTCACCCGGGACCCGGACTGGTGGCCGATGCTCGGAAAGACCGGCTTGGCCCGGCTGTGGCTCGCCTCCGACGTACCCGTCGTCCCGGTCGTGCAGTGGGGACAACATCGGACGCTGAACTACCACACCGGCAAGCTGCGGCTCTTCCCCCGCCAGCGGGTGGTCGTGCGGGCCGGAGCGCCGGTGGACCTGTCCCGCTTCCGCGACGCACCGGTCACGCCGGACCTCCTGCGCGAGATCACCGACACCGTGTTCTCCGCCGTGCGCGACCTGCTGGCCGAGGAGCGGGGCGAGTCGCCGCCCGAGCGGTTCTGGACGCCGGGCGTGGGCGAGCCGGCATGACCCGGGCCGCCGTACTGGGCAGCGGTTCGTGGGGGACTGCCTTCGCCCGCGTCATGGCGCATGCCGGCTGCTCGGTGACCCTCTGGGCCCGCCGCCCGGCCCTCGCCGAGGCGATCAACGCCCGGCACGAGAACCCGGACTACCTCGACGGGATCGTCCTGCCCGTCGACCTGCGGGCCACCGCCGACCCGGCCGAGGCGGTCGACGGGGTCGACATCGTCGTCCTCGCGGTGCCGTCCCAGACCGCCCGGGAGAACCTGCTCGGCTGGGCGCCGCTGCTGCCGCCCGAGGCCACCCTAGTCAGCCTGATGAAGGGCATCGAGCTGGGTACCTCCAAGCGGATGAGCGAGGTGATCAGCGAGATGGCCGGCGTGGCGCCGGATCACGTCGCGGTGGTCACCGGCCCCAACCTGGCCCGCGAGATCGCCGAGGAACAGCCCGCCGCCACCGTCGTCGCGTGCACCGACCACGACCGTGCCGTGCAGCTGCAGGAGTCCTGCCAGACGCCGTACCTGCGTCCGTACACGAACAGCGACGTGGTCGGGTGCGAACTCGGCGGGACGGTCAAGAACATCATCGCGCTGGCCTGCGGCATGGTCGAGGGCATGGGCTTCGGGGACAACACGCGGGCCTCGCTGATGACCCGCGGGCTGGCCGAGACCGCGCGGCTGGGGCTCGTCCTCGGTGCGGAGCCCGCAACCTTCGCCGGGCTCGCCGGGCTGGGTGACCTGGTGGCGACCTGCTCCTCGCCGTTGTCGCGGAACCGGACCTTCGGAGAACGACTCGGGCGCGGACAGACGCTGGCCCAGGTATTGGAGACGACCGTGCAGATCGCCGAGGGCGTGAAGTCCTGCCGCTCGGTGCTGGACCTCGCCCACGCGCACGGCGTGGACATGCCGATCACCGAAGCGGTAGTGGCCATCTGCCACGGCGGCGAGCGGACCGCGGACGTCGTACGCCGGGTCATGAACCGGGAACCCAAGCCGGAATGAGCCGAGAGCGAGTGAGCCCGCAGTACGGCGACGGCACGCGGGTCGTCGCGGCCGG
>JACCSC010000342.1 GCA_013813215.1 Geodermatophilaceae bacterium
GGGTTCGCCAGACCATGCGTGACCTGCTGGCCGAGATCAAGGACGGCAGTTTCGCCGCCCGGTTCATCGCCGACCAGGACGCCGGGGCGCCGGAGTTCCGCGCGCTGCGCGAGAAGAGCGAGGCGCATCCGATCGAGGCCACCGGCCGCGAGCTGCGCGGGCTGATGAGCTGGGTGCACTCCGACGACGACTACCAGGGCACCGCCGCCCGCTGATCGCTCAGCCGCGATGCACCCGGAGCCGCGGTGACAGCTCGGCGAGTACGGCGAAGTCGTCGTCCTGCGTCCACACCGTCAGGTCGTGCGCCAGCGCCGTTGCGGCGATGATGGCGTCCATCGCTCCGGCCCGGCGGCCGGCGGTCCGGGCGGCTGCGATTATGTCGGCCAGTCGCTCGGCCACGACCTCGTCGTACGGCAGCGCGATGAACTTCCTGGCCCGTTCGAAAGTGGCCTGACGGTCCCGTCGCAGCTGCGGGTCACTCGTTCGGCGTACGCCGACGCCCAGTTCGGTCAGCGTGGCGACCGAGATGCGCCCCTCGCCGTCGGGTGGATCGGTTAGGGGCCGGTCCTGCTCTGCCGCGACGAAGATGCTCGTATCGAGTACGTATCCGGTCACGGCATCATGTCGTCGGTGGTCAGACCGGTGTCGAAGTCCTCGGCCGGCGACTCGATGCCGCGCCTTCTGGCCGCAGCACGGATCTCCTCGAGGTCGGCCAGGATCTGCTCGGTGGGCCGGCGTTCACTGCGGGTGTACCGCGGCACGATGTCGGCCACCGGCCGGCCGTGCACGGTCAACACCACGGGCTCGCCGCTCTCGACGGCGGCGATCACCCGCGCGGTGTGGTTGCGCAGCTCGCGCACGGAGACGTCCATGTGTGGCACAGCGTAGCACTGGGGTCATGGCATTACCGCGAGGAAGAGGAGCGCCGCGAAGGTCACCAGTGCACGGTGCCCTGCAGCACTGTCGCCCGGCCGATGACCAGGGTGAGGGTCGTCGTGGCCACGGTGAGCGCCAGCAACACCAAGCTCCGTGCTGCCCAGGCCGAGGACGAGCTGACCGTCGATGAAGATGCTGGCGATGGCGACGGACGGGATGGTCAGCCCGATGCTGGCCAGCGCGGAGCCCAGAGCGAGGTTCAGGCTGGTCTGCACCCGGTTGCGCAGCGCAGCCCGGACCGCGGCCAGCGTCTCGGGTAGGAGCACGAGCAGGGCGATGGCCACGCCGACCACCGCCTGCGGGGCATCGATCGCGCGGACGCCGTCCTCTATCGCCGGCGACACCGTCTTGGCCAGCCCGACCACGGCGACCAGGCAGCCGACCAGCAGGCCCAGGCGGCCACCGCCACCCCGGGGTGCCGGTGCAGTGGCGTGCTCGTCCTCGCCCCGGGCGTCCAGCGGCAGGAAGTAGTCGCGGTGCCGGACGGTCTGCACGAAGACGAACACGCCATACAGGATCAGCGAAGCGGTACCGGCGAAGGCCAGTTGCGAGCCGGCTTACGACGGACCGGACTCGCTGATCGTGAAGGCGGGCAGGACCAGGCTCCGCTTACCAACGCGGCCAGCACCGCGAGGGCGCCGCTGGCGCCCTCGGTGCGGAAGCTGAGCACCCGATGGCGCAGCGGCCCCATCAGGAGGGACAGCCCGACCACCCCGTTGCACGTGATCATCACCGCGGCGAAGGCGGTGTCGCGGGCCAGGGTCGAATCCGTACCGGCCGGTTCGGACAGCATCAGGGTGACAATGAGCGCCACCTCGATCACGGTGACCGCTACGGCGAGGATCAGCGTGCCGAAGGGTTCGCCCACCCACACCGCGACCACCTCGGCGTGATGAACCGCCGCCAGCACCGCCCCGACGAGCGCCACCACAGTGATCCCGAGCAGGACCGCCCCCGGGTCGCGGCCCCAGGACACCGCCAGCGCGACCAGCGCCACCGGCGGGACCAGCTGGCTCCAACGCGGCAGCCACGTGACGGCCGCAGCGCGCGACGCTGCTGCTTCGCTCATCAGGTCAGGCGAGCGCGCCTGGGTCGGCCGGGACGTCGACCGCGTGCTCGCGCAGCATCCCCAGCTCGATGACCTCCAGCGCGCGCTCGTGTGTCGCGGCCAGGACGACCGGGGCGGCGAGGCTGTCGTCGTAGGCCTGCCGCCAGCGGCTGGCGCAGACGCACCAGCGATCTCCGGGCCGGAGGCCGGCGAAGCCGTACTCGGGCCTCGGCGTGGACAGGTCGTTGCCCACCGCCCTTTGGTGGCCCAGGAACTGCTCGGTCACCACGACGCAGACAGTGTGGCTGCCGACGTCCTCCGGTCCGGTGTTGCAGCAGCCGTCGCGGTAGAAGCCGGTCAGCGGCTCGGTGCCGCAGGGCTCGAGTTCGCCGCCGACGACGTTCCGGCCGCCGTTCATCCGGCGGTCACGGGCGCGAGGGCGGCGGCCAGTTCGTGCTCGACCAGGTCGAGGACGTCCGGTACGCCGACGGGCCGGTCCAGCTCGGCGCTCAACGAGGTGACCGCGGCGTCGCTGATCCCGCACGGCACGATCCGGTCGAACCACGACAGGTCGGGATCGCAGTTCAGGCCGAACCCGTGCATCGAGACTCCGCGCGCTACCCGGATGCCGATCGCACAGACCTTGCGCTCCGGTCCTCGCGCGTCGGCGGGGACCCAGACGCCGCTGCGGCCGGCAATCTGCCCGGTCCGCAGCCCCAGCTCGGCGCACACCGCGATGAGCGCCCCCTCCAGCCGCCGCACGTGGCCGACCACGTCCATCGGATCGGGCAGCCGGACGATGGGGTAGCCAGTCAGCTGCCCGGGGCCGTGCCAGGTGATGCGTCCGCCACGGTCGACGTCGACGACCCTGGTCCCGTCCACCGGGCGCTCGGCCCGGGTGGTCCGCTTGCCGGCGGTGAAAACCGGGTCGTGCTCCAGCAGCATCAAGGTGTCGGGGGACTCGCTGGCCACCACCGCCGCGTGGACCCGCCGCTGCTCGGCCCAGGCCACCTCGTAGTCGACCCGGCCGAGCCGACGGACGTCGAGCGCTCCAGGTGCCGGGCCTCCCACCTGGCCGACCCTACGCCGCGGCGCGACGGCCGAGCCCGACGTGACTGAATTGTCGGCGCTGGTCACTATCGTCCCCGTCATGTCAGCCAGGCCCAGCACCGTCGATCACCCGGACCACGATCACCCCGCCGTCGGGCGTCGTCGGCGCATCTCGTGGGGCCGGGCTCTCCTCCCGGCCATCGTCGTGGTCATCGGGCTGTTCGTCATCGCCCCGATCGCCGGCACCCTCGGCGGCAAGCTGAGCAGCGTCACCGAAAACGACCAGGCCGCCTTCCTGCCGGATTCGGCGGAGTCCACGAGGTCGCTGGAGTTCGAGACCCGATTCGCCGGTGACCAGAACATCCCGGCGCTCGTCGTCTGGGAGCGCGAGTCCGGCCTGACGGAGGGGGACCTGGCCGCGGTGGCCGAGGCGGCCGCGCGGATCGCCGAGGTGGACGGCATCGCGGCCGAGCCGTCCCCACCGATCCCGAGCGAGGACGGGCAGGCGGTCCAGGTCGTGGTGCCGCTGCCCGCCGACAACACCGCGTTCGAGCAACTCCCGGGCATCGTCGAGGAGGTCGCCGAGGCCGCCCAGGTCGAGGACCTGCCGGCCTTCGTCACCGGACCGGGCGGACAGTTCGCCGACTTCGCCGCGGCCTTCGAGGGGATCGACTCCAACCTGCTGTTCACGACGGTCGGCGTCATCCTGGTCATCCTGGTCCTGATCTATCGCAGTCCCGTCTTCATCCCGGTGCTCGTGTCCGCCGGCATGGCCCTGGTCATCGCCCAGGCGGTGGTCTACCTCCTGGCTGACGGAGGAGTCCTCACCGTCGACGGGCAGAGCCAGGGGATCCTGTCCGTCCTCGTGCTCGGGGCCGGCACGGACTACGCGCTGTTGCTCATCAGTCGTTTCAAGGAGGAGCTGCACCAGCAGGACTCTTGGACGGTCGCGATGCGCGGCGCGCTCCGGGGGGCCTTCCCGCCCATCGTCGCCTCGGGGGCCACCGTGATCCTGGGGCTGCTCTGCCTGCTGCTGTCCGACCTCAACAGCAACAAGTCGCTCGGTCCGGTCGGCGCCATCGG
>JACCSC010000350.1 GCA_013813215.1 Geodermatophilaceae bacterium
CCCGGCTCACGTCCTACGAGGACGAGCGGCTCGACATCGGCGGTGCGGCGGGCGAGTCGCAGATCCTGCTGGACGAGATCGAGCGGCCCCGGGTCGGACCGATGCGCGACATCGTGGCCACCATCCAGCCCGACCAGGACGAGATAGTGCGGGCGCCGCTGGAGACCTCGATCTGCGTGCAGGGCGCTCCGGGGACCGGGAAGACGGCCGTCGGTCTGCACCGGGCGGCGTACCTGCTCTACACCTATCCGGACCGGTTGCGGCAGGCCGGCGTCCTCGTCGTCGGCCCCAACCGCGCCTTCCTCGGCTACATCGCTGCCGTCCTCCCCGCGCTCGGCGAGGGCGGGGTGGAGCAACAGAGCGTCGACGAGCTGACGGCGACCGTCGCTGTCCGAGCCACGGACGCGACCGAGGTCGCGACGCTCAAGGGCGATGCGCGGCTGGGGGAGGTCCTGCGGCGCGCGGTGTACGGCGGCGTCGGCAGGCCCACCGACTCGCTGCTGATCCCCTTGGCCGGTCGGCGGTATCGAATCCCGGAGCGGGCCCTGCGCCGTTACGTCGACGATCTGCGCCGCTCCGAGGTTCACTACGGTGCCGCCCGCGAGCGGCTGGCCCTGGCGGTGGCCGAGCACGCCCGCCGGCAGAAGGAGACAGCGGGCGGGAGTCCGACCGACGCCGAGATGCGGCGGGCGGCCCGCTCGAGCGAGGTGACCGCCTTCCTCGAACAGGTGTGGCCGGCACAGGATGCGGCGGGGGTGGTCTACCAGTTGCTGAGCGACCCGCCGGCGCTGGCCCGGGCGGCCCGCGGAATCCTCGACGACGCCGAGCAGGCGCTACTGGGCTGGGCGTCGCCGCCGCGTTCGAGCAAGGTGGCGCGCTGGTCGGCCGCGGACGCCGTGCTGATCGACGAGGCAGCCGGAGTGCTGGAGCGAACGCCGTCGTACGGGCACATCGTCCTGGACGAGGCGCAGGATCTTTCGCCGATGCAGTACCGCGCGGTCGCCCGCCGCTCGGCCACCGGTTCGATCACCGTGCTCGGCGACCTCGCGCAGGGAACGTCGCCGTGGGCGACGCGCGACTGGTCGGACAGCCTGCGCCACCTCGACAAACCCGACGCTCTCGTCCAGCCGCTGACCAGGGGGTACCGGGTGCCCGGCGAAGTGCTCTCATTCGCCAACCGGCTGCTGCCCCACCTCGGCGTGGGTGTCAGTGCCATCAGCTCGGTCCGCCACGGTGCGCACGCGCTCGCCGTCCACCACACCGGGCCGCTCGGGAACGGCCTGCCGGCCCACGCCGGGCAGCTGCTGCAGCACGAGGGCAGCGTGGGCGTGATCTGCGCCGACGCCGCGGTCGCCGCCGTGACCGCCGCTCTCGAGGCGGCGGGGCTACGGCCGCGCCCGTTGACCGACGATGTCTCCGGGGCCCGGCTGACCGTCGTACCGGCTTCGCTGGCCAAGGGCTTGGAGTTCGACTCCGTGCTCGTGGTGGAGCCGGCCGCGATAGTCGCCGCGGAACCCCGCGGCCTGCACCGGCTCTACGTCGTGCTGACCAGGGCGGTCAGCCGCCTCGTCGTTGTCCATCACGAGCCGCTGCCCACCGAGCTGGACCGCCCGGCGCCGTCGGTCGGTTCCAACAGCGCGGCGATGTAGGCCTCGGCCACCCACTGCGCGAAGTACCCGGTCGACCAGCCTCGCTGTATCACCAGCAGCTCGAAGACGTCGGGCGCGGTGTACGTCCACAGGATGTCCGCCGCCCGGCCGACGGAGAGCCCGGGCCGCAGGTGACCGTCGGCCGCCAGCTGGCGAGCGTGCCGGGTCATGCTGGCCAGGCGTTCGTCGTCGAGTTCCTGCTGTACGGGCAGCAACTCCGGTGCGGCACTCGCCGCGGCCTTGATCATGATCAGCAACGGCGCGACTCTGGGCGCCACCTCGGCGACGAACCGCCCGAAGGCGCGCAAGCGCCGCCGCGGGTCCGGCTCGGAGCGGCTGACCTCGGCGGCCCGCTCCGGCGCGGACACCGCCCCCTCGCCGGCCAGCGCATCTTCGACCACGGCCTTGGCCAGCTGCGCCTTGTTGCCGAAAACCTTGTAGACGCTGGGCAGGGACACTCCGGCGTCGGCGGCGATGGCCGACATGGCCGCGGTGACGAAGCCGTCGCGCAACAGGTGTTCGCGGGCCGCCGTCACGATCCGGCGCCTGGTGGCTGCCGCCTGCGCCGAGCGGCCGGGGGAGGAGTAGGCGCGGGTCTTGCTCTCTGCCGCGGGTGGGGTCATAGTGAGTTAATATTAGCTACAAGCGTCTACACCGAAAGGTCTCGCCGATGGCGGCCTCGACCGCGCAGCGCATCCAGGAGGCCATCGCCGCCCACGATCTCGATGCTCTGGTACGCCAGTTCTCCCCCAATTACCGCAACGAGACCCCGATCCACCCCGCGCGCTCGTTCACCGGTGCGGAGCAGGTGCGGGCCAACTGGGCCGAGATCTTCCGGGCGGTACCCGACCTGCGAGCTGACCTCGTGCGGCATGCGGTGGACGGGACGACGGAGTGGGCGGAGTGGGCGTGGCAGGGCACCCGCGTCGACGGGCAGCCCCTGCAGATGGCCGGCGTGACCATCTTGGGCCTCAGCGGCGGGCGGGTGGACTGGGCCCGGTTCTACGTCGAACCGGTGGACCACGGGAGCCAAGAGGTCGCCGCCGCGCTCGCCCAGACCGTGGGCCCGCGGTCCGGCGCCGCCGTCCGCTCGGCTCCGCCGCCCCGCTGGCTCGTCCGGGGCGTGCTCAACCGGATCCTGCGGCCGGTCCTACGGTCGCCGCTCGGTCGAGTGCTACCGGGTCCGCTCGTGCTGCTGCGGTGCACGGGTCGGCGTACCGGCCGGCGGATCGACGTACCCGTCCTGGCCTACGACGTGGACGGCGTCCTCACGGTGTTCAGCCCCGCGGCATGGACGGCGAACCTGCACGGGGGTGCGCCGGTGTCGCTGCGGCAGCGGGGCCGGTCGCGCTCCGGCTGCGGGGTACTGGTCACCGACCCGGCCGTCGTGGGCACAGCGCTGCGGACGGTCCTCGCCCGCGGGGTGTCACCGCGCGCACTGGGCTTGCGGGTCGACGGCTCCCGGCCTCCGACCGACGCTGAGGCGTCCGGCGTCCGGTCAGTCGTCCAGTTGCAGAACTTGTCCGCTCCTTCGCGTCACGGGTGACGCGTGGGCACTGACAACTGGCCGAGCGGCGCTACCTGCCCTGCCAGACCGGCTTGCGCTTCTCGGCGAACGCCGCGGCGCCCTCCTTAGCGTCCTCCGACCCGAACACCGGCCCCATCGCCTCGGCCTGCCGCGACCACAGCTCTTCGGCCGGCCAGTACGCCGCCTCGCGGATGATCCGCTTGGACGCGACGACCCCGAGCGGGCCGTTCGCGGCGACCTTCGCGGCCAGCTCGCGGCCGGCGGCCAGCGCCTCGCCCGGCTCGGTCAGCCGGTTCACCAGTCCCCAGGCCCGGGCGTCCGCAGCGGAGAAGAAGTCACCGGTGAGCGCGCATTCCATGGCGATGTTGACCGGGATCCGCTGCGGCAGGCGGATCAGACCGCCGGCCCCGGCGAGCAGCCCGACCTTGGTCTCGGGGATGCCGAAGCGGGCGTCGTTGGCCGCGACCACGAGGTCGCAGGACAACACGATCTCCAGGCCGCCGGCCAGCGCGACGCCCTCGACGGCGGCGACCAGCGGCTTGACCGGGGGCTTCTCGGTGATCCCGCCGAAGCCACGGCCCTTGACCGTGGGGAACTCGCCTTGCAGGAACGCCTTGAGGTCCATGCCTGCGGAGAAGGCGCCCCCGGCGCCGGTGAGGACGCCGACCTTGACGGCGTCCTCCCCGTCCAGCTCGTCCAGCGCGGCGGCCAGGCCCTCGGCGAGCGCCCGGTTCACCGCATTCTTGGCCTGCGGCCGGTTCAGTGTGATCACCAGCACCGCGCCGTCGCGCTCGGTGAGTACCTCGTCTGCCACGGTCAGTCCCTCCAGCGGTCGGTTGCTTCCGAACCTAACCGGTCACGCGCAGCTGCGAGTAGCGCGGGGCCTGGCTTCCATCTGTTCCATGACCAGCTTGTCCGGCGGGTACCCATGCTTCACGAGCAGCCGCTTGATGGATGACCTCGGACGTCGTCGCGCACCGTCCAGTACGTCCGAATATCACGCCGCATCACGGTCGCCATGTCTCGAGCGATCTGGGCCAGGACGCCGGTCCCCTGCTCCAGCACGGCCGACTCGTTCTGGAAGACGACCTGCGGGGTCACACCCTCGTGGGTCGGCCTCGGCATCCCGGCGCCCAGATAGATGTCGAATACGTCGCCCGGCGGTCGCGGTAGCGCTGAGGCTGGCCACCGCTGGATCTCCCCGAGATCGGCTCGCCGGCGGCCGTGCGCTAAGAGCCGGGCGGCATCAGATCGGCGTTCGAGACGCTCGTGACGCTGGCGCCCACGGCTCCGCGGGCGTCGCGGAGTGATACTTTCAGATCCGAAAGTATCGTCGATGGCATCGAGTGAGAGCTGAGTATCAGTGCAACCCGAGGGTTTCGAGACCGGCCAACGGCGGCACGTCGTCCGGGCGGAAGGCGGTTACTGGGCGTTCGTCCCGCCGCCGCTGCCGCCCGGCCTACACCTCGACACGACGCTGGTGAGCAGGCTGTCGGCGGCCGACCGGGCGATAGGCGAGCTGGCGGGGCTGGGACGCGGACTGCCCAACCCACACCTGTTGTCCCGAACCTTGATGCGCCGTGAGGCGGTGCTCTCGAGTCGCATCGAGGGAACTCGGGCCTCGCTGTCCGATCTCGTGCTCTTCGAGGTCGCACCGAACCCTCGCGATGACACTGATGTCCATGAGGTCTACAACTACCTCCGCGCGGTCGACCATGTCATGGATCCGAGCCGGGCCTTGCCGCTGAGTCTTCGACTGCTTCGCGAGGCCCACGAGATCCTCCTTACCGGCGTCCGCGGTGATTACGCCACACCAGGCGAGTTCCGCCGCACGCAGAACTGGGTCGGCTCCCCAGGGGCAGCAATCGACACGGCAACCTTCGTACCGCCGCCTCCAGAGCGCCTCTGGGAGGGCCTAGACGCGCTCGAGAAGTTCATGCACGATGCGACCCAGCTCCCCCCCTTGCTCGCGATAGGTGCCATTCACTACCAGTTCGAAGCAATCCATCCGTTCATCGACGGCAACGGACGAGTGGGACGGCTGCTCGTTGTGCTCCTGCTCGTCAACTGGGGTCTGCTTCCGGTTGCGCTGTTGGACCTGTCCGCATACCTTGAGCCCCGTCGCGACCGCTACTACGACGGTCTCTTGAGAGTCTCGACCCACGGTGACTGGGCCGGCTGGCTGATGTTCTTCCTCGAAGTCGTCGAGCACCAGGCCCGTGACGCGCTGCACCGGGCACGCGGCTTGCACGACCTCCGCGAACGCATGCGCCAGCAGGTCACCGCCGTCCGGTCGTCCGGGTCGGCCGCCAAGCTGGTCGACGCGCTGTTCGAGCTCCCCGTCATGACTACGTCGCGGGCTCAGGTTGTCCTCGACGTGACCCACCGGGCCGCGTCGCTGAACATCGCCAAGCTGGTCGACCTCGGAATCTTGACGGAGATCCGCCATGCGCGTCGCCAGCGCCTCTTCATCGCCTCAAAGGTTATGGCGGCCGTCGAGCAATCCGACGGCTAGCGCCAGCGCTCAGTCCATGGCCTCGAGGGATGCGCCGACGACCGCGCCGTACGCGAGGTGCGGTACGACGTCGCTGATCCAGGCGTCCAGGTCCCACTCCCGTGGATCGGTGATGCCCAGCGCCGTCATCGGGCCGTTCCCCGCGATCAAGGCGAGCACGGTGGCCACGACGACGCCGACGGCCGGCGAGGGCCGCCAGCCCAACCCGCGGGCCACCCCCAGCAGTGTTCCGACCCCCACGCCGGCAACGATGCCCGACAGCGGTCCGAGGCCGGCCAGCCGGTTGTCCCGGTCCTCGCCGCTGCCCGGGATGTCGGTACCCGCCTTCTGGGCCAGCTTCTCGACGGTGTCCTCCGGCGTGCTGCTCGTCGGCCGGGCCCGGACGGCCATGTCGAGGTAGGTGACGGCGTTGAGCGCCGTCGTACCGGCGGCTCCGGCCGCCGCGCCGACGAGAACGGAGCGGAGGCCGCCCATCAGACGGTGCCTCCGACTCCGAGCTGGCGCAGGATGCCGAGTTCGTCGCTGCTGCCCCAGCGCTCGACGATCAAGCCGTCCTGGAAGCGCGCGATCTGCACGCCGCGGACCTCGATCTTCTTCCCGGTCGGCTCCACGTCCTGGAAGACGCCCTCGTGGGTGCCGGTCAGGGTGTAGGCGATCGCAATGTTGTCGTCGTCGGCCACCATGGTCTCGGCCTCGATGTGCGCGTCCGGGAAGGAGCTGGCCAACCCGGCGAAGAACTTCTGGAATCCCTCGGGGCCGGGCCCCTGGTCCGGGGCCGGATCGTGGTCGACGACGCCAGGCGCGAAGACCTCGGTCAGCGCATCCAGGTTGCCCTCGTTGATTGCCGCTCCCAAGCGCTCCTGGGTGGCCAGATTTTGCTCGCGACTCATCTCAGCGTCCTCCCTCGTGGATTTCCTCCGCTTACCCGGCCACGGCGCCTCGTACACCTATCGTGACACGGCTGTCTCGGCTCGTGCCAGGATGGGAGCGACGTACACATCCAGCACGGCGCGCGCCGGCGGCCCACACCGCAACCCCGGTCGCACGTCGTGTCACCTGCCTCGGCGGCGATCCCGTCCACGGCAGCCGGAGCAAGGAGACATCCATGTCCGCAGGCGACATCGGCGTCAGCCCGGGGGACTCCAGCTTCGCCGAAGCCGGCCCGGAACTGATCCAGCTGCTCACCCCGGAAGGTGAACGCGTCGAGCACCCGGACTACGCAATCGACCTCAGCCCCGAGGAACTGCGCGCGATCTACCGCGACCTCGCGCTCGTCCGACGGGTCGACGTCGAGGCCACCGCGCTGCAGCGGCAGGGCGAGCTGGGAATCTGGGCCAGCCTGCTCGGGCAGGAAGGCGCACAGGTCGGCGCCGGCTGGGCCCTCGAGGACCAGGACATGGCGTTCCCGACCTACCGCGAGCACGGTGTGGCCTGGTGCCGCAAGGTCGATCCGCTTGACGTGATCAGCCTGTTTCGTGGTTGCGACAACGGGTCCTGGGATCCGTTGGCGACGAAGTTCAACCTCTACACGGTCGTGATCGGCGTGCAGTGCCTGCACGCCGTCGGCTACGGCATGGGCATCCAGCGCGACGGCAGCGACAGCGCCGTCCTGGCCTTCCTCGGCGACGGGGCGACCAGCCAGGGTGACGTGAACGAGTCCTTCGTCTGGGCCAGCGTGTTCGCCGCACCGGTGGTCTTCTTTTGCCAGAACAACCAGTACGCCATCTCCGAGCCGATCGAGAAGCAGTCCCGGATCCCGCTGTTCCAGCGGGCCCGCGGCTTCGGTTTCCCCGGCGTCCGGGTCGACGGCAACGACGTACTCGCGGTGCTCGCGGTGACCCGCAAGGCGCTGGAGGCGGCCCGGACCGGGCAGGGACCGACGTTCATCGAGGCCTACACCTACCGGATGGGGGCGCACACGACCTCCGACGACCCGAGTCGCTATCGCCTCGCCAGTGAGATGGAGGCCTGGAAGCTCAAGGACCCGATCGAGCGGGTACGCGCCTACCTGATCCGCTCAGGGCAGGCCGACGCGGCCTTCTTCGAGTCCATCGAGGCCGAGTCCGACGAGTTGGCGGCCCGGATCCGCAAGGGCACCACCGAGATGCCGGACCCGGATCCCAGCTCGATGTTCGCCAACGTGTACGCCGAACAGACTCCCTACTTGCGAGAGCAGGCTGAACAGTTCGCGGCCTATCGCGCATCCTTTGTCGCCTCCGGCGACGGGGCACCCCTCGTCGGATCGGAGGCCTGACGTGGCGCCGGTGACATTGGGCAAAGCGATCAACATGGGCCTGCGCAAGGCCATGGAGGACGACCCGAAGGTCCTGCTCATGGGCGAGGACATCGGCCGGCTCGGCGGGGTGTTCCGGGTGACGGACGGGCTGCAGAAGGACTTCGGCGAGGACCGCGTCATCGACACCCCGCTGGCCGAGTCCGGCATCCTCGGCACCGCCGTGGGGCTCGCCATGCGCGGCTACCGGCCGGTCTGCGAGATCCAGTTCGACGGGTTCATCTTCCCGGCGTACAACCAGATCGTCACCCAGGTGGCCAAGATCCACGCTCGATCGCGGGGCAGGATGCCGATGCGCATCGTGGTCCGGGTGCCCTTCGGCGGTGGCATCGGCGCGGTCGAGCACCACAGCGAATCTCCGGAGGCGTACTTCTCGCACACCCCCGGGCTCAAGGTCGTCGCCTGCTCGAATCCGGTGGACGCCTACTGGATGATCCAGCAGGCGATCCGGCAGGACGACCCGGTGCTGTTCTTCGAGCCGAAGCGGCGCTACTGGGAGAAGGCGGACCTGGACACCACCGTCGAACCGGAGCCGCTGTTCGAAAGCCGGCTGGTCCGGCCCGGACACGACTGCACCGTGCTCGCCTACGGCCCGATGGTGAAGACGGCGCTGCAGGCGGCGGCCGCCGTCGAAGGCGAAGGCCGTTCGCTGGAGGTCGTAGACCTGCGGACCCTGTCGCCGTTGGACCTCGGCCCGGTGTTCGAGTCGGTACGCCGTACCGGCCGGTGCGTGGTCGTGCACGAGGCCCCGACGAACCTGGGGCTGGGCTCGGAGATTGCCGCGCGGATCACCGAGGAGTGCTTCTACTCACTGGAGGCGCCGGTACTGCGGGTCGGTGGCTACGACACGCCCTACCCGCCGAGCAAGATGGAAGAGGACTACCTCCCCGACCTCGATCGCATCCTCGACGCGGTCGACCGCTCGTTCACGTTCTGATCGGAGAGACCTGAGGCCATGGCTGCGATCAAGCAGTTCAAGCTGCCCGACGTCGGCGAAGGCCTGACCGAGGGCGAGATCCTGCAGTGGCTGGTCAAGCCCGGCGAGACGGTCCGCGTCAACCAGCCGATCGTCGAGGTGGAGACGGCCAAGGCGGCGGTCGAGCTGCCCTGCCCGTACGCCGGCGTGGTGACCGAACTGCACTACGAAGCAGGCGCGACGGTCGACGTCGGCTCGCCGATCATCTCCATCGACACCGATCCCTCCGGTGCGTCGGACGGGCCGGTCGCTCCGGCCCCGCCGGCCGCCGGGGCACCTCCGACGGAGACCGAGCGGCAGGGGGCCGCGGCCGCGGGCCCGCCTCCCTCGCCGGAAACGCTGGCCGAGGTGTCGGTGGCCGGCGAGGACGAGGCCATCGAACCCGGCCTGATCGGTGGGCCGGCGCCCGGCGGCCGGACCTCGGTCCTGGTCGGTTACGGGCCGCGCACGGTCGAGGCCAAGCGTCGCCCCCGGCGCGGTGCGGCGCCGGATTCGGCGGCCGCAGCGGCCCGATCCGCCGCCGGGGGGGCCTTGCGCGCGGCGGCGGTCGATCCGATCCGGATGAACGCGGTCTCTGTCTCCTCGCGGGAGGTGCAGTCGGCGCCGCCGGATGATGTCGTCGAGTCCGAGCCCGCGTCGTCGTACCAGGTCTCGCCCCCGGCCACCGGCGCCTCGGGTGGGCCGGCACTGGCCAAGCCACCGGTGCGCAAGTACGCCAAGGCGCAGGGGGTCGACCTGGCCGGGCTGAGCGGCACCGGACCCCAGGGGTCGATCACGCGGGAGGACATCGACCTGGCCGCTGAGGCAGCGGAGCGCCCCGGCGAGCCGGTCACCCAGACCTCGTCGTCGGGCAGCGCGGCGTACGGCAGCGCTCTGACCCTCGTCGCACCGCCGGTCTACGACGCCTCGCGCGAGCAGCGGATCCCGATCAAGGGCGTGCGCAAGCACACCGCGGCGGCCATGGTGGCCAGCGCTTTCACCGCGCCGCACGTCACCGAGTGGATCACCGTGGACGTCACCCGGACGATGAAGCTGCGCGACCGGGTGGCCGGCAGCCGCGAGTTCGCCGGGATCAAGGTCTCGCCGCTGCTGTTCGTGGCCAAGGCGCTGCTGCTTGCCGTCGCCCGCCACCCGATGATCAACTCCTCGTGGGACGAGCAGGCCCAGGAGATCGTCGTCAAGCAGTACGTCAACCTGGGCATCGCCGCGGCCACACCGCGCGGGCTGCTGGTGCCGAACGTCAAGGATGCCGGCCGGTTGTCGCTGCGCGAACTCGCCCAGGCCCTGACCCAGCTGACGGAGGTGGCCCGAGAGGGCAAGACCCAGCCGGGGGACATGGCCGCCGGCACGATCACGATCACGAACGTCGGCGTGTTCGGGGTGGACACCGGCACGCCGATCCTCAACCCTGGCGAGTCGGCGATTCTCGCCCTGGGCGCAGTCCGTGCGCAGCCGTGGGTCCACAAGGGCAAGGTGCGGCGGCGGCAGATCACGACGCTCGGGCTGTCCTTCGACCACCGGATCGTCGACGGCGAGCTCGGCAGCCGGTTCCTCGCCGACCTGGCCGGCCTGCTGGTCGACCCGGGGCAGGCGCTCACGTACTGAAAGTCACGCAGGGCAGGTGATCCAGCACGGTCAGTGCAACATTCATAACGTTCCCGTGACAGCGCTTCCATAGGGCCCGACCCCCGGGCTGCTGTCCGCGCGCGGCCCGCCGTCGGTGGGCCGAGTCTGGGGCAGGCCACTGGGTGGCCGATGGCGGTTCGGGGGCTCTTCGTGCTCGCTCGACGTGTTCTTGCTGTCCTCGTCGCGGGCCTGCTGGCGGCTGTGGTGGCCCCGGTGCAGACCCTGGCGCACGCCGACGGGCCGGTGACCCAGGTCATCGTCTGGGGCGACTCCATGACTCAGGTGTGGCCCCGGTACCTGCAGGAACTGCTGGGCATTCCCGTCCTGCCCAAGGGCGTGGGCGGGGACACCATCCAGGAGACCCAGACCCTGTTCAACGAGTGGGTCCTCACCAACCCCGCCCAGGTGGCCACGACCGCTCACCTGTGCTGGTGCGGGCACGTGAACACCAACCGGCAGAACCAAAACTCGGACACCAACTCGGACACCATCGTGCCCGCCCTGCAGGCGATGGCGGCGCAGGTTCCGGCCGGGCAGTTCATGCCGATCGGGCTGACCAACGGCCCGGACCAGCCCATCGGCTCGGCCGGTTACAACCTCGTCGTACTCGGGGTCAACGTCGACATGGCCAAGAAGTTCGGAAAGTCGTACGCCGAGGTCCGCCGCTTCCTCGTCACCGATGGACTGCGAGTGGCCGGCATCGCCCGGACGCCCACCGACCAGGCCAACATGGACGACGACATCCCGCCGGCCTCACTTCGAGTCGCGCCCGGTGGGGGCAATCCGGCGCACCTGAACGACGCCGGCCGGCGGGTGACGGCCTCGCGCCTGGACGACCTGGTCCGGGCGGCCGGCTGGCTGGGGTCGCCGCCCGCGACCGCCGTCAACATCGGGGACGCGTCGGGGAACGAAGGGGACGGCGGGAGCAGCATGTTCACCTTCGCCGTCAGCCTCACCACGGCGAGCGACACCGACGTCAGTGTCCGCTACGCGACAGTTGACGGCACGGCTGACGCCGGCGTGGACTACGCGCCCACCTCCGGCACCCTCGTCATCAGAGCGGGAACCTTCGCCGCCTCGGTGGCGGTACAGGTGTTCGGCGATCTGTCGCCGGAATCGGACGAGACGTTCCAGGTCGTCCTGAGCGCGCCGGTCGGAGCCGAGGTGGACGACGGGATCGGCCTCGGCGTGATCTTCAACGACGAGGAGTCGGCGTTACTGCCCACGGTGACCGCCGTATCCCCGTCGAGCATCGGCCAGGCGGCGGCCGGCCGG
>JACCSC010000355.1 GCA_013813215.1 Geodermatophilaceae bacterium
TTCCGGCGGAGATGGCCTTCTTCACGCGCGGATTGTCGGCGGTCGGGGCGAGCGTGATCGGGCTCGGCGACCAGCCGGCAACCATGCTGCCGGAAACGGCACGTCAGGCCCTGGCCCACCACGTGCACGTGGGGTCGCTCGCCGACGAGGCGGCGGTCCTGCACTCCGTCCGCGAACTCCGCCAGCACGTGCGCATCGACCAGGTCGAGTGCCTGTGGGAGCCGTACATGATGCTCGCGGCCCGGCTGCGCGAGGAGTTCGGGCTGCCGGGCCTTGACCGGGCGCAGACCGAGCCGTTCCGGGACAAGGAGCTGATGAAGTCGGTCCTGGACCGGGCCGGCCTGCGCACGCCGCGGCACGACAGCACCGAGACGGTGGCCGGGGTCTGGGCGGCGGCCGAGCGGATCGGCTACCCGCTGATCGTCAAGCCGATCGACGGCGCCGGATCGGCCGACACCTACCGCGTTGACTCCCCCGACGAGATGAACGACGTCCTGCCGATGATCAGACACGTCCGCCGGGTCAGCGTCGAGGAGTTCATCGACGCCGAGGAGTTCACCTACGACACGGTTTGCGCCAACGGGCAGATCCTGTTCGAGAACATCTGCTGGTACCGGCCGCGGCCCCTGCAGGCCCGCTCGCACGAGTGGATCAGCCCGATGACGGTGGCCCTGCGCGACCTGTCGGTGCCCGACCTGCAGGCCGGCCGGCACCTCGGCGTCGAGGTGATCGGAGCGTTGGGTTTTCGGGACGGCTTCACCCACATGGAGTGGTACCGCAAGGCCGACGGCGAGGTCGTCTTCGGCGAGATCGGGGCGCGTCCGCCCGGGGGCCGGACGGTCGACCTGATGAACTTCGTAACCGACGCCGACCTGTTCACCGGCTGGGCCGAAGCCGTGGTGCACGGCCGGATCTCGCAGAACCTGGACCGGCAGTACAACGCGGCCAGCATCTTCAAGCGGGCCATCGGCTCGGGCCACATCACCCGCTACGTCGGGCTGGACGGGCTGCTGTCCGAGTACGGCACGTCCGTCGCCGCGCTCGATCTGCTGCCCGTCGGCGCGCATCGCCGCGACTGGCGGGCCACCCTGATCTCCGACGGGATGATCATCGTCCGGGAGCACCTGCTGTCGCGCACGCTCGAGGTCGCCGACCGCTTCGCCTCGGAGTTGCAGCTCTTCGCCAGCTAGCACTACCCGGCCACGGCGGAGGTCTACCGCCGCTGCGCGACTGACCCGCAGTCGGGTCTCACTCGGCGGTGACGAAGTCGATCAGTCGCTCGACCGCACCGAGCAGCGGGATTTCGAGGTCGGCGTACGACGAGACGGCGGCCAGCACCGCCCGCCACATCTGCGTCGGGTCCGCGACGCCCAGCGCGCGACACACGCCGTCCTTCCAGGGCTGTCCGCGGGGGATGTCGGGCCAGGCGGTGATGCCGAGTGCGGCCGGTCGCACGGCCTGCCACACGTCGACGTACGGGTGCCCAGTGACGAGGACGTACGGATGCGCGATGGCCGCGACGAGCCGGCTCTCCTTGGAGCCCGGCACGAGATGATCGACGAGGACGCCCAGCCGGCGCCCCGGTCCGGGTCCGAAGGCGCGCACCAGACCGACGAGGTCGTCCACGCCATGCAGCGGTTCGACCACGACGCCCTCGATCCGCAGGTCGTCGCCCCAGACCCGCTCGACGAGGGCGGCGTCGTGGACGCCCTCGACGTAGATCCGGCTGGCCCGGGCGACCCGGGCGCGGGCGCCGGGCACCGCCGTCGAACCGGACGCCGTACGCCGCGGAGCTGCCGCCCTGCCCGGGGGCGGACAGACCAGGGTGACCAACCGGCCGTCCAGCCGGAAACCGCCGGGCCGCAAGGGAAACACCCGCTCCCGCCCGTGTCGGTCCTCGAGCGTCACCGCATCCGGACCGCAGTGCACGACGGCGCCGCAGAAGCCGGAGGTGGCGTCCTCGACGACCACGTCGGAGGTGGCCACCACCTGCGCTGGTGGCGGTGGGACGCGGCCGTGGCGGGAAGCGGTCAGGACGTCGCGGCCGTACCTCCTCACCTCCACGAAGGCGACGCTAGGGGCAAGCGGCCGACCGGCCGACGTAGGCTCGCCGCTGTGGAACGGCACAGTTGCGGCCTGCTCGCCGCCTGGGGTACAGCCTGGCTGGCCGGGCGGGTGCCGTACGACGCGGTGATCGACGCCGTCGTCGGCAGTGCGTCACATCGGGTGCGCGGCCTACCCGGCCACCCCCAGCCGGTGCCCCTCGGCTGGCTGCTCACGGCCGCCCGCGAACACGGTGAACGACGCCTGCTCGCCGTCCTGCCCGCGCCCGGTGACCCTCGGGGACTGCCCGGGCCGGGCGCCTTCACCGCCGCGGCCCTGCACACCGGAGCCGCAGTCCGCGGCGCCACCCTGGGGGTGGTGCCCGAGACGATCGACGCCGAAGTCCTCTGGACCGCCTTCGAGGTCGAGGCGCCCCCGTCGGCGGCCGCCGAACCGGTTCCGGTGTCCGAGGCGGACGAGCAGCTGCAACTCGCCGTTCGGATGGCCGCCGACGCGCTCACCCGCCTGGACGTCGCGAGCTGGCGCCCGGACCTGGCCAGCCTGCGCGCCCCTGAACGTGGTCCGCAGCTGCGGATGCCTCCCGGCCACGACCAGCGGGCCCTGGGCCTACTCGACCGGGCCCGCCGACTGGCCGAGATCCTCGATCTGGCCTTCGCCGACGCTCCTGGCGGTGCGGTCACGAGCGGCGAGGCAGGGGCCCGTGACGCCGCATTGCGGCCGCTGGCCGCTGCGGTGCGGCACGCGCTGGCCGCCGCCTACAACGAGTCTCGCCACTGACGTACCGGTGCCGGGCAGCAGCCGGCCGGGCACACGTCGTGACTCGGACCGAATGTGCCCAGCGCGCGCCGGGGCGCACCGGCCACCGAGCGTTCGCGCAGCAGATCCACGACCAGGGCCACGAACGCCGGATGCGTCCCGGCTGTCGCCGCCCGGGCGAACGGCATGCCGAGCTCCTCGGCGAGGGCCGCGGCCTCGGTGTCGAGGTCCCACCGCACCTCGAGGTGGTCGCTGACGAACCCGATCGGAGCGACCGCCACCCCGGGCACGGTCCCGGCGATGGCCCGCAGGTGGTCGCCGATGTCCGGCTCCAGCCAGGGCACGGACGGCGGTCCGCTCCGGCTCTGCCAGACCAGGTCCCAGCCCAGGTCTGGTGCGACGGCGGCGATCACGAGCGCCGCGGCCTCCCGCAGCTCCCTCTCGTACAGTCCGCCGCCGGGCCCTGACTGCTGCGCTATCGAGACCGGGATGCTGTGTGCAGTGAAGACCACCCGGCTGCCCTCGGGCACCAGGCGCAGGGCGGCCCGCAGGCCGTCGGCGTTCGCCTCGACGAAGCCTGGGTGGTTGAAGTAGTGCCGGACCTTGTCGATTGCCGGCGCCCGATCGCCCGCGGCGGACCGCCCACGCGCGATGTCCTCCCAGTACTGCCGGCAGGCGGAGTAGGAGGCGTAGGCACTGGTCGGGAAGGCCAGCGCCCGGCGTACGCCGTCGGCGCTCATCGCCGCCACGGTGTCCTCGACGTACGGCGTCCAGTTCCGGTTTCCCCAGTACACCGGGATCCCGAGGCCGGCCGCCTCCACCGCGGCGATCAGCGCCCGGTTCTGCTTGTTTATCGGCGAGACCCCGCCGAAGTGGTAATAGTGCTGGGCCACCTCCAGCAGTCGGTCTCGCGGGATGCCGCGCCCCCTCGTGACGTTCGCCAGGAACGGCAGCACGTCGTCGGGGCCCTCGGGGCCGCCGAAGGACAGCAGCAGCAGCGCGTCATAGGGCGAGCTGTTCACCGGCGCCTCCGCGGAGGGGAGTGCGTCGGCGCTGTCACACGCCGATGGCGTGGAAACCGCCGTCCACGTGCACGATCTCCCCCGTCGTGGCCGGGAACCAGTCCGACAGCAGCGCCGCGCACCCGCGGGCCGCCGGCTCCAGGTCGGTCAGGTTCCACCCCAGGGGCGCCCGGGTGTCCCATGCGTCTTCGAACTGCGCGAAGCCGGGAATGCTCTTGGCCGCCATCGTCCGCAACGGCCCGGCGGAGACCAGGTTGACCCGGATGCCGTCGGGGCCGAGTTCGCGCGCGAGGTAGCGGGTGGCCGACTCCAGGCCCGCCTTGGCCACGCCCATCCAGCCGTACGCCGGCCATGCGACCGAGGCGTCGAAGTCGAGCCCCACGACGCTGGCGGGGTTGGCCAGCAGCGGCCGCACCGACTGCACCAGCCCCGCAAGCGACCAAGTCGAGACGTGCAGCGCGGTCCCGACGTCCCCCCACGGCACGCCGGTGAAGTCCTCGCCGAGCGCATTCTGCGGCGCGAACCCGATCGCATGCACCACGCCGTCCAGGCCGTCGACGTGCTCGCGGATCCGATCGGCCAGTGTCGCGAGGTGCTCCTCGGTGGTGACGTCCAGCTCGAGCACTGGCGGCTCGCTGGGCAGCCGCTTGACGATCCGCTTGGTGATGGACAGCGCGCGACCGAAGTTCGTGACGATCACCTGGGCGCCCTCCTGCTGCGCGACGCGCGCCGTCGCGTAGCCGATCGAGGCCTCGGTCAGTACCCCGGCGACCAGGATGCGCTTGCCCTCCAGCAGACCCGCCACGCTCACTCCGATCTCGTCGCGCTGTTGATGATCATCGTCAGTGCCCCATCCCCAGACCGCCGTCGACCGGGATCACGGCGCCGGTGATGTACGCCGCCGCGTCGCCGGCCAGGAAGCGGATGACCTGGGCTACCTCGTCCGGCGCGGCGTACCGCCCGAGCGGCACCTGGCCCAGGATCTCCTTCTTGCGCGCCTCGCTGAGCGCCGCGGTCATGTCGGTCTCGACGAAGCCGGGTGCGACGACGTTGGCGGTGATGTTGCGGCTGCCGAGTTCGCGGGCGATCGACCGGGCGAGCCCGACCAGACCGGCCTTGGACGCTGCGTAGTTCACCTGGCCGGCCGAACCGGTGAGGGCCACGACCGAGGAAACGAAGATCATTCGCCCCCAGCGGGCCCGGAGCATCTTGCTGGCCGCGCGCTTGGCCACCCGGTAGGAGCCGGCCAGATTGGCGTCCACGACCTTGGTGAAGGAGGCCTCGCTCATCCGCAGCAGCAGCGTGTCGTCGGTGATGCCGGCGTTGGAGACCAGGATCTCGACCGGGCCGTGTTCGGCCTCGACCGCGGCGAAGGCCCCGTCCACGCTGGTCGCGTCGGTCACGTCGCAGCGAACGCCGTACAGCCCGTCCGGTGCCGGTGAACTGCGGTGGGTCACCGCTACGCGATGCCCGTCGGCGGCGAAGGCCTGTGCGATGGCCAGGCCGATGCCGCGGTTGCCCCCGGTCACCAGGACGGAACGACTCACGCCCGCGAGGCTAGCCGAGTCGCCCCCGCCGTTGGTTGCGGCCGGGGCGACGGGGTCGGATAGGGGTGAACGACGCTCAGTCGGTGTCCCGCCGGTACAGCAGTGCGGTCCCCACCGCCAGCGCGACGGCGGTGTAGCCGCCGAAGACCAGGGCGTTCTCGGGCCGGCTGAGCGCGATGGCGATCGCTTTGGCGGAGTCGAAGTCCGAGTTGTAGGCGAGCAGGTGGTTGCCGGCATAGAAGGGAAGCAGGCGGGCTACCTGTTCGGGGAGGAAGACGGTGAAGAGGTTCTCGATGACGAAGCCCCAGACCAGCAGACTCCCGATGGCCCCGGTGCTGTGGCGGAAGATCATGCCGATTCCCAATCCCAGTACCGCGGACAGGGTGGTGAACAGCACGGCCCATCCGAGCGTGGCCGCCAAGGCCGACGTGTCGCCGCTGCCGAGGCCGGCGAGCGCGGCACCACCGAAGCCGGTGGCCAGTCCGACTACTCCGAGCACCAGGCCCAGGGCGGCGGCGGTCAGCGTCTTGGCCAGCGCCATGACCCAGCGCGCCGGACGGGCGGCCACCGCGGCGGCCAGGGTGCCGTGCTGGACTTCGGAGCCGAACAGCAGCACCCCGCCGATGGCCGCGAGCATCGACGACACGCTGGTCCAGTAGAAGCCGACTTCGGACAGGTACAGCACCTCGTCGGTCACGAGCGTCGCGACGGCCCACGAGACGAGCAGGCCGCCGGCGACGGTCAGGAGCAGGATCGCTCGGGTGGCCCGGACGGTCGAGGCCTTGATCCACTCGCTCTTCAGAGCGGCGGCCAGGGCCCTGGTGTCGTCGCCCTTGGCTCGCGTGGTGGGGCGGTGTTCGGTCGGGCTGGTGATCTCGGGGATCCTGTACGTGGGCGCGTGCGTGGTGGTCATCGGTGGGCTCCTTGAATGAGTTGTCGTGGGGGACGGGTCAGGCGGAGGCGAACTCGGCGGACGCCCGGGTCATGTGCAGCAAGCTGTCCTCGAGCGATGGCGACGCCTCGGTGAGCTCGTGTACGCGGATGTGGTTGTCGAAGGCGATCCGTGACACCGCGGCTCGGGAGGTTCCCCGGACGATCAGCCGGTCGCCTGCGGCCTCGGCGACGAGGTCGTATCCGGCGAGCAGTTCCAGGAGTTCGACCGGCTGGGGGGTCTGGACGATCACCGCGACGTCGTGGCGGGAGGTGATCGCCTCGACGGACTCGGCAGCGAGCAACCGCCCGCCGCCGAGCACGACGAGGTCGTGGGCGAACATGCTGAGCTCGCTGATGAGGTGGCTGGACACGAAGACCGTGCCGCCGCGGGCGGCGAAGTCGCTGAGGTAGTCCCGCAGCCACCGGATGCCGTCGGGGTCCAGCCCGTTGGACGGCTCGTCGAGCAGCAACACCTGCGGGTCGCCCAAGAGTGCCGCGGCCAGCGCCAGGCGCTGCCGCATGCCGAGGGAGAACTTGCCGGCGCGCTGATCGGCTGCCGTCTCCAGCCCGACCTCGGCCAGGACCTCCTCGACCCGGCCGACCGGGACACCGCTGATGGCGGCGGTGGCCCGGAGGTGGTTGCGGGCCGTGCGGCCGGGATGCATGCGGGCGTCGAGCACCGATCCCACGGTCCGCGCGGGACTCTGCAGATCCCGGTAGGAGACGCCGTGGTAGCGGACCGTACCTGCATCGGGTCGGGTAAGTCCGACCATCATCCGCATGGTCGTCGACTTCCCCGCACCGTTCGGGCCGACGAATCCCGTGACGCGGCCGGTGGCCACGTCGAAGGACAGGTCGTCGACGGCCACGCGCGTGCCGTACTTCTTCGTGAGGCCTGAAACCGTGATCATGAGTGTGCACTCCGTTTCGCCGTGATCCGCTGCTTCGTTGATGCCGACGATGCTGCTGGCGGGGGAAGCTCGATCGCCTCCGTAGAACTACGGGGCTTGGTCACGTAGCGGAGTACGTTCCGAACGTGCTCCATGGGCGTGTCACGGAGAGCGCCCGACTCGATGACGTCATCGCCGACGCCGCGGTATCCCGAGGCGGAGCGCTCGTGGTGCGGGGTGAACCCGGAGTGGGCAAGACCGCGCTGCTGACCGAGGCCGCCGACCGGGCCACCGACATGGCAGTCCTGTGGACCGCAGGCATCGAGTCGGAGTCGCCGTTGGCGTTCGCTGCGCTACACCGGCTGCTGCGGCCCGTCCTCGCCCAGCTGGAGCACATTCCGCCCGTGCAGGCCCGGGCGCTGCGCCGCGCCCTCGGCGAGCACGAGGACCGCGGCGCCGTCGGCGACGGGTCGACCGAGGACCGGTTCCTCGTCTTCGTCGCGACCTTGTCGCTACTGGCCGAGACGGCCGAGGAACGGCCCATCGTCTGCTTCGTCGACGATGCGCATTGGCTTGACGCGGCCTCGGCCGAGGCGTTGCTGTTCGTCGCCCGCCGCCTGCACGCCGACCGGATCGCGTTGATCTTCGGCGCCCGGCAGGGTGACGCCCGCAGCTTCGAGGGCCTCGGTCTGCCCCAACTGGTGGTACCCGGCCTGGACGCGGACGCGGCCGCCGCCCTGCTGGCCGAGCACGCCGCGGTCCCGGTGACCGCTGCGGTGCGGGACGAGCTCCGGGTCCGGACCGGTGGGAATCCGCTGGCGTTGGTCGAACTTCCGATTGTGCTGTCCGAGGAACAGCTCGCCGGCCGGGTGCGGCTACCGGCGCAGCTGCCGCTGACGCAGGGCGTGGAAAGAGCGTTCCTCGACCGGTGCCGGCGGTTGCCCGCCGACGCCCAGGCGCTGCTGCTTGTCGCCGCCGCGGACGACTCCGGCCGCCTGTCGATCGTCCGGGAGGCTGCCGCTGACCTCGGTGCGGGCGACGCTGCTCTCGACGCCGCGGAGCGCTCCGGACTGATCGAAGTGCGTGGCGACGAGCTGCGGTTGCGCCATCCCCTCGTGCGGTCGGCCGTGTACGCGGCGGCGACGACGTCGCAGCGGCAGCAGGCGCACCGGTCGCTCGCAGCCGTCCTCAGCGCGGCCGGTGACCTGGACCGGGGAACCTGGCACGCCGCGCTCGCGACCACCGGCCTGGACGACGCGGTGGCCGGTCAGCTGGACGCGGTCGCGGAA
>JACCSC010000406.1 GCA_013813215.1 Geodermatophilaceae bacterium
CCACACCGGCCGGACCCTCGACGAGCAGCGGCTTGCCGAGCCGGTCGGCCAGGAACACCGTCGTCGCGATGGCCGGGTCGGTGAGATAGCCCACCGCGGCCAGCCGCTTCCCGACGTCGGACACGCTAGCGAACTGCGGTGACTGCTGCGGCACGGTCCCAGTCTGCCCCAGAGACGTCAGCCGAGGCGGCGGCGTAGCTCGGGCAGCAGGTCCTGCTCGGCCCAGTCCAGGAAGGTGCCCTGCTGCTGGCCCCCGATCTGTACGAGCGCGAGGTCGGTGAAGCCGGCCGCGGCGAACGGCGTACAGGCCTGGATGACCGCATCCACGTCGGCACCGCACGGGATCGACTCCGCGACGTCCTCGGGCCGCACGTACGTCGTGGCACCGGCGAAGGACGCCGGTCCCGGCAACTCGGCGTTGACCTTCCAGCCGCCGCCGAACCAGCGGAACTGCTCGTGCGCCCTCTTCTTCGCCGCGGCGGCATCCCGGTCGAAGCACAGTGGCAGCTGGCCCACACGGGGCTTGCCCGCACCGCCGGCCGCGTCGAACTGGGCACCGAGTTCGGGCTCGGGCTCGACGGCGATCATCAGGTCGGCCAGTTCGCCGGCCAGCGCGCAGGATTGTGCGCCGGAGACGGCGATGCCGATCGGGACCGGTTCAGCGGGCAGGTCCCAGATCTTGGCCGACTCGACGTCGAAGTGCTTGCCCGGATGGTTGACGTAGCCGCCCTCGAGCAGGGATCTGATGATCGCGACCGCTTCCCGCAGCCGTTCGTGCCGGACGTCCACCGCGGGCCAGCCGCCGCCGATGACATGCTCGTTGAGGTTCTCCCCCGCGCCGAGACCGAGGGTGAACCGACCCTCGGACAACAACGCGACGGTGGCCGCCTTCTGGGCCACGACGGCCGGGTGGTAGCGGAAGGTCGGGCACGTCACGTAGGTCATCAGCGGGATGCGCTCGGTGGCCTGGGCGGCCGCGCCAAGGACGCTCCAGGCGTACGGCGAGGGCCCCTGCTCGGCCAGCCAGGGGAAGTAGTGGTCGCTGATCACCGCGAAGTCGAACCCCACCCGCTCGGCAGCGACCACGTCGCGCACGAGTTCCTGCGGGCCGGTCTGCTCGCACATCATCGTGTAGCCGATTCTCATGACCGGAGGCCTGCCCGGACCGCAGAAGATCCAAACCGGGCTACAGGATCACCAGGTCGTCCCGGTGTACGACGGCCCGTCGCGAGTCCTCGGGCAGCTCGCTGCTGCGTCGCCCGAGCATGGCGGGCAGCTCATCGCTGTCGTAGCCGGCCAGCCCGCGGGCCACCACCCGGCCCGCGGAGTCGACGAGATCGACCGGGTCGCCACTGCCGAACTCACCGACAACGTGCGTGATCCCGGCGGCCAGCAACGACGTACGCCGGCCCACCACGGCCGCGACAGCGCCGTCGTCCAGCCGCAGCCGTCCGCGGGGGGAGCTGGCGTGCCGGAGCCAGAACAGCCGCATCGTCGGGCGGCGCCCGCCGGCCGGGAAGAACGTCCCGACCGGACAACCGGCCAGCGCCTCGGGCGCAGCGGTCGCGGCGGCGAGCAGCACCGGTACGCCGGCTCCGACGGCGATGCCGGCCGCCTCCAGCTTGCTGGCCATACCGCCGCTCCCCAGCCGTTCCGCGCCGCTGGCCCGCAGGTCGATCCCGTCGAGGTCGCCCGGACCGCGAACCACGTCGATGAGCCGTGCCCCGGGACGTCGCGGGTCACCGTCGTACAACCCGTCGATGTCCGAGAGCAGGATCAGCCCGTCGGCCACCGCCAGGTGCGCGACCAGCGCGGCCAGCCGGTCGTTGTCCCCAAAGCGGATCTCCTCCGTGGCGACCGCGTCGTTCTCGTTCACGACGGGGACCACGCCGAGAGCCAACAGCCGCTCGATCGCCCGCTGCGCGTTGCGGTAGTGCGAGCGCCGGTGCAGGTCGTCCGCGCTGAGCAGCACCTGCCCGACGGTCAGTTCGTGGACGCCGAACGCTGCGGCGTACTGCTGCACGAGCAGCAACTGCCCGACGGTCGCCGCGGCCTGCTGGGTAGCCAGGTCCCGTGGCCGGCGGCGAAGCCCGAGCGGGGCCAGGCCGGCCGCGATGGCGCCGGAGGAGACGAGCACGACCTGCCGGCCGGACAGCCGGACGGCCGCGATGGCGTCGGCCAGGGCCTGCACCCGCACGGAGTCCAGTCCCCCGGCACGGCTGGTCAGCGACGACGAACCGACCTTGACCACGAGCCTGGCGGCCGACCCGATCACCGCGCGGCCGACCGGCTCTTCACCCGGCGCCTCGGCGGCGGGAAGCGCCTCGGCGCTTGTCACTCCTCGGGCTCCCCGTCCGCGGCCCGGCGTCGGGCTCGCTTGGCTTCCAACCGGTCCGAGGCGCGAGGCCGGGTGTTCGTGTCCAGCCGGGGGTCGGTGCCACGGTGACCAGGTACGACGTCGTGCTCGGACTCCACCACGGTCGGCTGCCAGTCGAAGCTGACGTCGGCGATCGTCACGGGGCAGCCCGGCTCGGCTCCCGCCTTGGCCAGCGCCTGCTCCACGCCGAGCCGGGCCAGCCGGTCGGCGAGATAGCCGACGGCCTCGTCGTTGGTGAAGTCGGTCTGCCGGATCCAGCGCTCCGGGCGGGTGCCGGACACGACGAACGCACCGGGGACCTCCGGATCGGGCTGGACATCGAAGCCGGCGTCGTCCACCGCCGGCGGTTGCAGCACGATCGGCGGCGGCAGGGCGTCGGCGGCCGCCTTGCGGAACCGGTCCACCTCGGCGGCGAGGGCGTAGGTCAGTCCGGGCAGCCCCTCGCGGGTCACCGTGCTGACGGCGAAGACCGGCAGCCCTCGCGCCTCGAGCTCCGGGGTCACCAGCTCGGCCAGTTCTCGGGCTTCCGGGACGTCCACCTTGTTCAGCGCGACCAACCGCGGGCGCTCGGAGAACTCGCCGTACTGGGCCAGCTCGTGCTCGAGCGCGTCGAGGTCGCTCAGCGGATCGCGGCCGGGTTCCAGGGTCGCGCAGTCCACCACGTGCACCAGAACCGCACACCGCTCGACGTGTCGGAGGAACTCCAGGCCCAGTCCCTTCCCCTGGGCCGCGCCCGGGATCAGCCCGGGAACGTCGGCCATCGTGAAGACGGTGCCGCCCGCCCGCACGACGCCGAGGTTGGGTACGAGCGTGGTGAACGGATACTCGGCGATCTTGGGTTTGGCCGCGGACACGACGGAGACCAGGGACGACTTGCCGGCCGAGGGGAACCCGACCAGGCCGACGTCGGCGACGCTCTTCAGCTCCAGGACGAGCTCACCGGACTCGCCGGGTTCGCCGAGCAGGGCGAAGCCGGGTGCCTTGCGCCGGGCCGAGGCCAGCGCCGCATTCCCGAGCCCGCCGCGGCCGCCCTGGGCGGCGATGTACTGCCGGCCGGGCCCGGTGAGATCGGCGAGGACCTCGCCGCCCGGCGTGCTGACGACGGTGCCTTCGGGTACGCCGAGGGTCAGCGACGTCCCGGCCGCGCCGTCACGGTTCGAGCCGAAGCCGGGTCGGCCGCTGCCGGCCCGCTGGTGGGGATGGTGGTGGAAGTCGAGCAGGGTGTGCACGCTCGGGTCGACGACCAGGATCACGTCGCCGCCGTTACCGCCGTTGCCGCCGTCCGGCCCGCCCAGCGGACGGAACTTCTCGCGGTGCACCGACGCGCAGCCGTGCCCTCCGTTGCCCGCCACCACATGCAGCAGGGCACGGTCGACGAACGCGGCCACGGAA
>JACCSC010000408.1 GCA_013813215.1 Geodermatophilaceae bacterium
CCGGCCATCGGCTCGTCGAGCATGACCACCTTCGGCTGAGACATGAGCGCGCGCGCCATCTCCAGCAGCTTGCGCTGGCCGCCGGACAGCGTCCCGGCGAAGTCCGCCCGCTTCTCGGACAACTTGAAGCGCTCGAGCAGTTCGTCGGCTCGCGTGCGAACTTCCTCTTCCTGACTCCGCCAGGATCCCGGGAGCAGGGCTCGCCACATGCTCTCGCCGCGCTGCTCGGTCGCGCCCAGCATCACGTTGTCCAGGACGGTCATCTTGCTCAGCGCCTTGGTCAGCTGGAACGTCCGGACGACACCGAGCCGAGCGACCTGGTGGCTGGACAGTCGCCCCAGCGAGCGGCCGTCGAAGCTCCACGTCCCGCTGTTGGGTTTGTCGAAGCCGGTGAGCAGGTTGAACAGCGTCGTCTTACCGGCGCCGTTCGGGCCGATCAGGCCGGTGATGCAGTGCCGCTGGAACTCCACGTGCTCCACGTTGACCGCCGCGAGACCGCCGAAGGTGCGGGTGATCTGGTCGGCAACGATCGCCGGGTCAGGCTTGGGGGCACCAACCTCCCAGGGCACGGCCCGCAGCGCGTCGCGGTTCGGGCCCACGTCAGCGGGCATCCAGGCTCACCTCCCGGCGGTCGCCGAAGATTCCCTGCGGGCGGAATATCAGCAGCAACATCAGTCCGATGCCCACGATGATGAACCGGATCTGGAAGGCGTCGCTCCGGGTCAGGATCTCCGGCGGGATCAACGGGTCGCTGCCCGCCGTCAGCTGCACCAGGACGTTCTCGGTGAACGCCAGCAGGAAGTAGAAGAGGATCGCGCCGACCACCGGACCGAACACCCGCGCGGCGCCGCCGAGGATCAGCACCGTGTACGCGAAGAACGTCACCGACGTCTGGTAGGCGTCCGGCTGCGCCGTGGTCACGTTGAAGGCGTACATGACGCCGCCGAGTGCGCCGATGATCCCGCCCAGGATGAGGGCCTGCATCTTGAACAGGTACACGTTCTTGCCCAGGGAGCGGGCCGCGTCCTCGTCCTCCCGGATCGCCTTGAGCACCCGCCCCCATGGGCTGCGCATGAGCATCCAGGTCAGCAGGCACACCAAGGCGACGAGGGACCACCCGACCGTCATGTTCCACAGATCCTTGCCGGAATAGCGGATCCCGAAGAAGTCGAAGCGCGCGGCGGTGTCCCAGGGGGCTACCGCGTCGAAGCCCTGGGAGAACTGGGAGATGCCGCGGGTGCCGTTGGTGACCGGCGTGGAGGAAGGAGAGCGGATCACCAGGTTCAGGATCTCGGCCGCGGCAATCGTGACGATGGCCAGGTAGTCCGCCCGCAGCCGCAACGTCGGAATGCCGAGCAGCAGGGCGAAGATCGTCGCCGAGACGATGGCGGCCAGCACGCCGATCCACAAGGACAGGCCGTACGTCGTGGACATCACCGCGATGCTGTAGGCGCCCAGCATCGCGAAGCCGGCCTGGCCGAAGTTCAGCAGGCCGGCGTAGCCGAAGTGGATGTTCAGGCCCAGCGCGAGCAGTGCGTAGAAGACTGCCAGCGGGCCGAACGCGGCCTGCAGGCTGTTGGTCAGGATGACTGCGTAGTCCATCTGCTACCCCACCCGCTCGCGCACGCCGAGGATTCCACTGGGTCGGACGACGAGGATGACGATCAGCAGCAGGAGTCCTCCGACGTTCTTCAGGTCGTCCGGGATCACCAGGGTCGACATCTGCACGAACACGCCGACGATGAGGCTGCCGACGAGCGCTCCGTACGCCGTCCCCAGTCCGCCGAGGATGATGCCCGCGAACATCAGCAGGAGCAGGCGGAACCCCATGTCCCACGCGACCTGGTCCGACAGGCCGTACAGGACGCCGCCGAACGTGGCCAGTGCGCCGCCGAGCATCCAGACGAACAGGATGACGCGGTCCACATTGATGCCGGAGGAGGCGGCGAGGTCGCGGTTGTCCGCCACCGCGCGCATAGCCTTGCCGATCTTGGTCCGCTGCAGCATCAGGGCGACCGCGACGAGGACGACGACGCTGAGGATGATCGAGGCGACATCCTTGTCGGTCAATGTGATGATGCCGCCGAAGTACGGCTCGGCTCGCTGCCCGCGGTAGTCCGCGTACGGCTGCTGACCCCCGCCGAGCTGGATCAGCAGGACATAGCGCAGCACGATAGACAGACCGATGGAAATCACCAGCATCGCGATCAGGCCGGTCCGCCGCCGACGCAGCGGTCGCCACAGCAGCCGGTCGTTCAGGCCGCCGATCGCCGCTCCGACGACAACCGCGAGCAGGGTGGCCCAGATCAGCTGAACACCGAAGGACACGTTGATGATGAACGCGACCGCCGCCCCGATCGCGACGAGTTCGCCGTGCGCGAAGTTGGTCAACCCCGTCGTACCGAAGATGAGCGACAGGCCGATCGCGGTGATCGCGATGATCAGGCCGAACCGCAGCCCCTCCACGAAGCGCTGCAGGACGGTGATCGTGTCACCCCCGCCCTGGCCGACCGAGCCGTCGGACAGCGCGAACGCCACTCGTTGGGCCCGGTTGGGCCCAACGGTGACCGGCCGCTCGGCAGATGACGACGTGACGCCCTCGGGGAGATCGCCGGCGTCGATGGTGGCGACATAGTCCCCGGCGCCCGGGACGTCGATCTCGAAGCGGCCGTTCTCGTCGGTGGTATCGCTGCCCACCTCGTCCCCGTCGGCGGTGGTCACCGTTACCGTCACGCCCTCGATCGGGCCGCTGGCCCCGGAGGCCAGGGTGCCGACGATCTGCTCACCTTCGGCGGCCGCCGCCCCGGCCAGGACCGTGAGCAGGGCGGCGAACGTCAGTCCGAGGAGGGCAACCAGCCGACGGAGCACGTACGCCTCCATTGTCGTCGCGCGCGACGTCCGGCGGCTGCCGGTTCGCTGGGCCGGGAACGGGTTGGCGGAACACTAGCTGACATGACACCTGCCTCGGGTGCGCCGCGACAGGCGGGGACCAGTTCGCGGCCCCCACCCGTGCGGGTGAGCCGGTCACGGCCTGTTCACCGGCGGTCCGGTGTGGTTGTCTGGCGCGGGGGAGGGGCGCCGAGTCAATTCGTCGGGTGCCAGACGGGGAGGGTGGATGGCCCGCAGTGCCGTTCGGGTGCGTGATGCCGGCCCCACCGATCTCGACTCGTTGCTGGACTTCGCCAGTCGCGTGCTCGAAGCCGGGGACCCCAGCTCGCGATCGCCGATCATCCGGCTCGCCGTCGGGGCCATGGAGCAGTCGCAGCGTGATCGCTACGCGCGGCTGCTGTCAGATCCCGAGCACCGGGTGGTCCTCGTCGCCGACGACCAGCAGCGCACCGTCGGGGCCGCGATCTTCAGCGTCGACATGATCAGCGCCCTGCTGACCCTGCCCGTGGTCTACGTCAGCCACGTCGTGGTCCCCGAACTGGAGCGCGACCGCTCGGTGGGGCGGGCGCTGGTGGAGGCCGCGACGACGTTCGCGGAGGAGATCGGCGCCGAGCACGTCGTGGTCGGCCTGAACCCGGCCGGCCGCGAGACCAACCGCTTCTTCGCCCGGCTCGGGTTCGCCCCGTTGATGATGCGGCGGATCGCCAGCGTGCCGGCCCTGCGCCGGATGCTCACCGACGCCCCGTCCACCGGCCCGATCTCGATCGCGCCGCGGCTGGCCAGGCTGCGCCGCAGCACCTGATTCACTTCCCAGGGGGCTTGCGCCCCCCAGACCCCCCTCAGGAGGGCTCCGCCCCCCTGACACCCCCCGCCGGGAGCTCCGCCCCCGGATCCCCTGGCTGGGCCGGCGGGGTGGACCGGATCAGGCAGGTCAGTCGGACGGTACAGATGCGTTCGTCGGCGTCGTCGGTGACGACGATCTCGAACGTCGCCACCGTGCCGCCGCGGTGCAGCGGCGTACAGACCGCCGTGACCGTGCCGAAGCGGGCCGCCCGGTGGTGCGTCGCGTGCAGGTCGAGGCCGACGGCCACCCGCTCGCGCCCGGCGTGCATTGCCGCGGCGACGGAGCCCAGCGTCTCGGCCAACGCGCACGTCGCCCCGCCGTGCAGCAGACCGTAGGGCTGCAGGTTGCCGGCCACCGGCATCGTCGCCACCAGCCGGTCGGGGTTCCCGTCGGTGATCTCGATGCCCAGCTTGTCCGGGAGCTGGCCGTCGGGAACCTCCATCACGAGACCGGCCACTTCCAGTCGAGCCATTCCGTCGTACCTCCTGCGCTCCGTCGCGGCCCCCGGATCTGTCGGACGGCAACCCTAGACTCGGCCGGTGGCCGATACCGTGCTGACCTCCGCCCCGGCCCGCCTGTTGCTCCTGGACGGGCACTCGCTGGCGTACCGCGCCTTCTTCGCGCTGCCGGTGGAGAACTTCTCGACGACCACCGGCCAGCCGACGAACGCGGTCTACGGCTTCACCTCGATGCTCATCAACGTCCTGCGCGACGAGTCGCCGACCCACCTCGGCGTGGCTTTCGACGTGTCCCGCCAGACCTTTCGCAACGAGATGTACGCCGAGTACAAGGCGGGCCGCAGCGAGACTCCGACCGACTTCCGAGGACAGGTCAGCCTGGTCAAGGAAGTGCTCGACGCGCTGCGGATCAGGACCGTCGAGGTGGAGAACTACGAGGCCGACGACGTCATCGCGACCCTGACCACCCAAGCCGTGGCCGACGGCATGGACGTGCTGATCCTGACCGGCGACCGGGACGCGCTGCAGCTGGTCAACGAGCACGTGACAGTGCTCTACCCGCGGCGCGGGGTGTCCGAGCTGACCCGCTTCACCCCGGAGGAGGTGGAGGCCAAGTACGGCCTGACCCCGACCCAGTACCCGGACTTCGCGGCCCTGCGCGGCGATCCGAGTGACAACCTGCCCGGAATCCCCGGGGTGGGGGAGAAGACGGCGGCCAAGTGGGTCCGCGAGTTCGGGTCGCTGGCGGCGCTGGCCGACCGGGTCGACGAGGTCCGCGGCAAGGTGGGCGACGCGCTGCGGGAGAACCTTGCCTCCGTCCTGCGCAACCGACAGCTGACCGAGCTGGTCCGGGAGGTGTCGGTCCCGCTCGGCCCCGGCGACCTGCGCATGACGGCCTGGGACCGCGACGAGGTCCACCGGATCTTCGACAACCTGCAGTTCCGGGTGTTGCGCGAGCGGCTGTTCGAGACGCTGCAGTCCGCCGAGCCGGAGTCCGACGAGGGCTTCGACGTCGGCGTACGGATCCTCGGATCCGGTGAGCTGGCCGCGTGGCTGGTCGAGCACACCGCCGGCGGGGTCCGGACCGGCGTGTCGTTCCGGGGGACGTGGGCTAGGGGCACCGGCGACGTCAGCGCGCTCGGTCTGGCCGTACCCGGCTCCGACGGGGTGTACGCCGACGTCACCGCCCTCACCGCCGAGGACGAGGCCGCGCTGGTCGGCTGGCTGACCGACCCGGAGCGGCCCAAGGCGGTGCACGAGCTCAAGGGCCCGATCCTGGCCTCCTGGGCTCGTGGCTGGGACATCGCCGGGGTGAGCAGCGACACCGCGCTGGCGGCCTACCTCGCGCTGCCCGGGCAGCGCTCCTTCGACCTGGCCGACCTCACCCTGCGCTACCTGCATCTGGAGCTGCGCGCCGAGCAGGACGAGGGCGGCCAGCTGACCCTGGACGGCGGCGAGGAGGCGGCCGACGAGGCTGCGGCCCACTTCGAGGTGCTGCGAGCCCGGGCGGTCGGAGACCTGGCCGTCGCCCTGGACGGGGACCTGGAGGCCCGTAAGGCCAGCAGCCTGCTGCGCGACATCGAGCTGCCGCTGTGTTACGTGCTGGCCAGGATGGAGCAGACCGGGATCGCGGCCGACGAGGCCTACCTCCACGAGCTGCAGAAACACTTCGCCGGGCAGTGCGCGGAGGTGGAGCAGGCGGCGTACGCGGTGATCGGCAAGCAGATCAACCTCGGCTCGCCCAAGCAGTTGCAGGTCGTGCTGTTCGAGGAACTGGCGCTGCCCAAGACGAAACGGATCAAGACCGGCTACACGACCGACGCCGACTCCCTGCAGGGCCTGCTGGAGCAGACCGGCCACCCGTTCCTGGAGCACCTGATGCGCCACCGGGACGTGACCCGGCTGCGCACGGTCATCGACGGGCTGATCCCGATGGTCGACGAGCACGGGCGGATCCACACCACGTTCCACCAGACGATCGCGGCCACCGGCCGGCTGTCCTCGACCGACCCCAACTTGCAGAACATCCCGATCCGCACCGCCGAGGGCCGCCGGGTCCGGCAGGCCTTCGTCGTGGGCGAGGGCTACGAGACGCTGATGACGGCGGACTACAGCCAGATCGAGATGCGGATCATGGCTGACCTGTCCGAGGACGCCGGGCTGATCGAGGCCTTCACCTCGGGGGAGGACCTGCACACCTTCGTGGCCTCGCGGGCCTTCGGCATCCCGATCGAGCAGGTCGACACGGAGCTGCGCCGACGGATCAAGGCGATGAGCTACGGCCTGGCGTACGGGCTGTCGGCGTACGGGCTGGCCCAGCAGCTGCGGATCACGCCGGACGAGGCGCGCGAGCACATGACTGCCTACTTCGAGCGCTTCGGCGGGGTTCGGGACTACTTGCGCGACGTCGTCGACGAGGCCCGGCTGAACGGCTACACCGAGTCCATCCTGGGTCGGCGCCGATACCTGCCCGATCTGACCAGCGACAACCGGCAGCGCCGGGAGATGGCCGAGCGGATGGCGCTCAACGCCCCGATCCAGGGTTCGGCGGCGGACATCATCAAGGTCGCCATGCTCGGCGTCGACGAGGCGCTGCGCACGGCCGGGCTGCGCTCGCGGATGCTGCTGCAGGTGCACGACGAGCTGGTCCTCGAGGTGGCGCCCGGCGAGCGGGCCGAGCTGGAGGCACTGGTCCGCCGGGAGATGGGCGCGGCGTTCGCCCTGTCCGTGCCGCTCGCGGTGTCGATCGGCGTCGGCCGTACCTGGGACGACGCCGGCCACTGATCAGGGGTCGTGGCGGCGCTCGACGAGGTCCCAGCGGTTGCCGTACAGGTCTTGGAACACGGCAACCGTGCCGTACACCTCCTGTCGTGGCGGCTCGACGAAGCGCACGCCTGCGGCCCGCAGGCGCTCGTACTCGGCGAGGAAGTCGTCGGTGTCGAGGAAGAAGGCCACGCGGCCACCGGTCTGATCTCCGACCCGCAGCCGCTGTGCCGCGGTGGCGGCACGGGCCAGCAAGAGGGCCGTGCCGCCGGGCGGGCCGACGACGATCCAGCGCTTGTCCCCGGGCAGGACGCTGTTTTCGCGCAGCTCGAACCCGAGGGCATCCACGTAGAAGCGCACCGCCTCGTCGTACTCGCGAACGACCACCGTGACCAGACCCACCGATCGCATCCGCTCATCCTGTCCGTGCCGAGCGGTCACGTCCGCTCCTGGTGCAGGGCGACCCCGACGACGACGAGCCCGACGCCGAGGAGATCCTGCGCGGTGGGGACCTGACCGAGGACCAGCAGTCCGATAGCGGTCGCGGTGGCGGGCAGGATGGCCAGCATCAGCGCGAACGTCGCTCGCGACAGCCGAGCCATGGCCAGCTGGTCGGTGACGTAGGGGATGACCGAGGAGCACAGCCCTACGCCGATGCCCCACAGCAGCCAGTCCGGGTGGGCGAACGCCGGCGCGGCACCACCGACGCCGAACGGGGTCGCGACCACCGCGGCGATCAGCATCGCTGCGCCGAGCTGGTCGATCCCGCTGAGCGCTGGGTTGCCGCCGGCCAGCCGATTGGCGATGCGATGCCCCAGTACGACGTACAGCATGAAGCCAACGCAGTTGGCGAAGGCGAAGGCGAACCCCAGCGGTTCGCCGGCCAGCCGGACGTCGGTGAGCGCTGCGACACCGCCGACGGCAAGGACGAGGGCCAGCAGGTTGCGCCTGGTGCGGGCTCCGGCGGCGGCCAGGATCACCGTGCCCAGGAACTCGATGGCACCGACGGTGGACAGCGGCAGCCGGTCGACGGCCAGGTAGAATAGCGAGTTCATGGCCGCCAACACGACCCCGAGGGCCAGGAGCACGAGCCGCTCGCCGCGGTTGAGCTGCGCCACGATCCGCCACGGGCGTCGCCACACCGCGAAGACCACCGCCGCGGCGGCGATGCGCAGCCAGGCCACGCCGAGCACGTCCACCCTGGCAAACAGGAGCACCGCCAGGGACGGCCCCAGATAGTGGAAGACGGCGCTGGTGAGGAAGAACGACGTGGGCGGCAGGGCGGTGACGCGCCGGCCCAGCCGAGCGCGACGCGAGGTGCTGGTCATGCAACGATCCTCTGCACTAGCGTGCCCAGGCGACAGAGCACCTTGAAGGTCAGGAGCACGCGTTGCCTGCAGAACGGCGGCCTCGGCGCCCTGCGGCCTACAACAGCCCGAGTCGTCCGCTCGACGAGGTGAACCTGCGGCTGCTCGCAGAGTTGTCGGCGAACCCCCGGTTGACCATGTCCGAGTTGGCCCGTCGGATCGGCCTGTCGGCCCCTGCGGTCACCGAGCGGGTACAGCGGCTGGAACGCGCCGGTGTCATCACCGGCTACCGGCTGGACCTGGACCCGGCGACCCTCGGCCTGCCGGTGACTGCGTTCGCCCGGATCAGGCCTTCACCCGGCCAGTTGCCCAAGGTCGCCGAGGTCGCGGCCAGGCTGCCGCAGATCAGCGAGTGTCACCGGATCACCGGCGAGGACTGCTTCATCGTCAAGGTCCACGCCGCCGCCATCGACGAACTCGAGGCCACGCTGGATGAGTTCCTGCTCTACGGGACGACCACGACGTCCATCGTCGTCTCCACGCCCGTTCCACCACGGCCGCTACCGCTGCCCATCCCTCCGTGACGAGCCCACGGGAGCGGGTACGCCAGGCCACGGAGCGCTGGGGCGAAGCTGACGTCGTTCGCCTGTGCTCGGAGTTGGTGCGGTCGAGCCCCGGCGCGGTCCAGGGCCGGCTACTCGACCTGGCCATGGTGCTCGGTGGACTGACCGACCGGGACTGGCTGGCCGGCGGTAAACCGCCGGGACACGGTTACTGGTCTCGGGTATGGGCGGTGCGGGCGCTGCTCTACGTGTGGGACCAGTCCGCCGGGCGTGCCGTCATCGGTGCACTCGGAGACGAGCACTGGCGGGTACGGGAGATGGCCCTCAAGGTGGTAGCCCTCAGGGAACTGGGGCAGGCGGCCGGGATCGCTGAGCGGCTCTGCGCCGATGAGGTGCCACGGGTCCGGGCCGCCGCGGTCAGGGCGCTCGCCGCGGTCGGCGAGGGGGAGCATGCCGATGTGGTCCGTGGACTGCTCGACGATGGGCCCCTGGTGGCCCGTGCCGCGGCCTCCGCGCTGCGCACGCTGTCGAGGCGCCTCGACCGCGACCTCGGCTGACCCGCGGTACCGCGATGTTGGTGTTGTACGTTGTGCGTATACAAGACCACTATGGAGGCCGGTGTGGCCGTGACTCAGATCGACATAGATGACGACGCCTTGGCCGAGGCGATGCGGCTGTCGGGTGCGCGAACGAAGAAGGAGACGGTGAACCTCGCCCTGCGCGAGTACGCCGCGCAGCGCGTGCGCATCGAGTCGCTCGAGCACTTCGCGGAGGTCGCGCGAGGTTGGGACTACGAAGGATGGCGCCGGCTGCGCGAGGCGGACAAACAGCACTTGAGGTGATCCGCTTCCTCATCGACTCCTCGGCGATCTGGCGCCTCCTTCGCGAAGCGCCGCTCCGGGCGGCATGGGCCGATGTGGTGGCCGCCGGTGCGGTCGGCTCGTGTCATCCGCAACGGGCGGAGTTCCGGCGCTCCGCCCGCTCGATGGACGAGTACGAGGCCATGAGCCAGATGTTCGTGACGCAGTATCCGGACGTGCCCGTACCCAAGCTGGCCTGGGCTTGGGTCGAATCGGCGCAATACCGTCTCGTCCGAGATGGCGCCCACCGAGCAATGTCACCGATCGACCTGTTGATCTGCGCGACGGCGGCGTATCACGGTGCAGTGGTGCTGCACGACGACAACGACTACGCCGCCGCGGCACGGCTGCTGTCCGACGTCGCCGACCGCCGGATTCACGACACACCGCCGGCCGATGGCTGACGCCGGTTCCGCCGGGCCGGTCGCGTTCGTGCTCGGCGGTGGGGGCGTGCACGGGGCGGCCGAGGTGGGCATGCTCGCCGCACTGCTGGACGCCGGCGTACGACCCGACCTCGTCGTCGGGACGTCCGTCGGCGCGCTCAACGGTGCGGTCATCGCCGCCGATCCCACCGCGGCCGGCATCGAGCGGCTGACCGCGCTGTGGTCCGAGGTCGGCCACAGGGACGTGTTCGGCGGGTCGCTGCTGGCCCAGACCGCGACGCTCGTGCGCACCCGGACCCACCTGCAGCCACACGATCCGCTGCGTCGACTGCTCGTGGCGGAGTTCGGAGAGTCGGCGATCGAGGACTTCCCGGTGCCCTTCCAGTGCGTGGCGGCCAGCATCGAGCGGGCCACCGAGCACTGGTTTGACGCCGGGCCCGTCGTGGACGCCGTCCTGGCCAGCTGCGCCGTACCGGGTCTGCTCGCTCCGGTCCGGATCGGTGACGAGCACTTCCTCGACGGTGGCCTGGTCGACAGCATCCCGGTCGGCCGCGCCGTCGCCCTCGGGGCCCGGGTGGTCTACGTGCTGCACGTCGGGCGGGTGGACAGCCTGCTGCGCCCTCCGCGCCGGCCGTGGGAGGTCGCCATGGTCGCCTTCGAGATCGCCCGGCGCCACCGCTATACCTCGACGATGGCCGCGCTGCCCGACGACGTCTCGGTACACGTCCTGCCCACGGGTCGGGACCCGATCCGCTTCACCGATCTGCGCCAGTACCGCTACCGCGACTTCTCCTCGGTGCCGGATCTGGTCTCCGCCGCCCGGGCGGCGAGTGCGGTCTACCTCGACGGCCTGCGACCGTGAAGCTCCCGCCACGCTCGGTCCGCCGGGTCGTCGGTCCGATTGTCCTCGCGGCCGTCGCCCTGCTCGGACTCCTGCTGCTGCCGGGCCTCTTGGTCGCGGCGGCCGTGGCGTCGTTCTTCCTGCCGGGGCACTGGCGCGCCGTCCGGCTGCTCGGCTTCGCGCTGGTCTGGCTGGCCGTGGAGCTGGTCGCCTTGACCGCGGCGTTCGGGCTGTGGGTGGCCAGCGGCTTCGGCCTGCTGCTCGGTATGCAGTGGATGCAGCGGGCGCACTACGCGATCCTCCGGCTCGTCGTCGAGACGGTAGTCGACGCGGCCCAGGTCATCTTCCGGCTGGAGCTGGCGACCGACGAGGTGTCGTGGAGCCCGCTGGAGGACGGCGTACCCGGGTCGGCCAACGCCATGCTCGTGCTGAGCCGGCACGCCGGCCCGGGCGACAGCGTGCTGCTCGTGCAGACACTGATGAACCGTGACCACCTGCGCCGGCCGCGGATCGTGCTCAAGGACACACTGCAGCTCGACCCCATGCTCGACACCTACCTGCACCGGCTGCCGGCCGCGTTCGTCGGCCCGCTCAGCCACCCGGAGCGCAGCGTCGGCGGGTTGGCGCGCGGCCTGGGCCCGGAGGACGCGCTGCTGATCTTTCCCGAGGGCGGCAACTTCTCCCCGCGCCGGCGGCTGCGGGCCATCCAGTGGCTACGCCGGCGGGGCTTCGGCGCCCACGCCGCGGCCGCGGAG
>JACCSC010000417.1 GCA_013813215.1 Geodermatophilaceae bacterium
CGCTACCGGCTGCTGCACACCGCCGCCCGGATCACCCGCGGACAACGACGCATCTACCTCCGCCTGGCCAAGAACTGGCCGTGGGCACTCGCCCTCGCCCGAGCGTTCACCCAACTCCGGCTCATCCCGCTACCGATCTGAGACGCGCTCTCCCGCATTCCCCCGCCGCACCATCGGAGACACCGGCCAACGCGCCGGGGACATCCGACTGCGCCCATCCACCGACCTCGGTCACCGACGCCGCGAAGATCATCCACAAGACAAAGATCGGCCTACTGGAGGGTCGGGAGCTGGCGCGGTGGCGTGGTCTGGCGGTAGGTCACGAAGCCGCGGTGACCGAGGCGGTTTCCATCTCGGTCGTTCTTCTTCGTGTCCGTGGTCAGGTCGCTCCGTTTCCAGCTCCCGCCCGTCGAACCGTGCGTGCGGTTCTCCCGCACACGGCTCACCGACGTCGTTCACCGCCGGCGTTCGGCCTGTCCCGCCAGGCCCGAAAGGGCCTGGGGGCGGCGACGGTTCCGTCAAGGTTGATCAGGCCGAGACGGTTCGGTGACTGAAAGAACACCACCGAGCGCCCGAAGGCGCGGGAACGCTTGTGACGCTTGGAAACGATCAGCGCCAGCCGCATCCCCATGTATCCCCTGATCTTGTCGAAGTGCCGCGCGGAGTTGCCGTATCGGAAGTACGCGGCCCAGCCGCGCACGAACCGGTTGACAGTTGCCACGATCACCTCGACGGGCAGCAGCAGCCGGGACCGGTCGGTGAGTTCCCGGATCCGGTCTCGGGCGTGCTGCATGGCCTTGCTCGTGGGCCATCGGGCCAGGAAGGTGACGTGCCGCCCGGTGCGCCGTCCGTCACTGCGGACCAGCCGGTGATGGAACCCGAGGAAATCCAGGCCCTCACCCCCGACGGCCAGCGCCACGATCCGGGTCTTGGCCGCCTTCGGTTCTAACCCGAGTTCGGCCAGCACCGCCGTCAGCCGCGCGAGCGCGGCCTCCGCCTGAGCGCGGGACGCGCACATCACCACCACGTCATCGGCGTATCGGACCAGCACCCCGTGCCGACGTCCGTCCCAGGCCCGGTCGATCCGGTGCAAGTAGACATTCGCCAGCAGCGGGGACACGACCCCGCCCTGCGGGGTGCCGGTGACCGAACGCCGGACCCCACCCTCGCTCATCACCCCTGCACGCAGCATCACGCGCAGCAGAGCGAGGACGGTCTGGTCACAGACGCGTTCCTGAACCGCCTGCATCAACTTCTCGTGCGGAATCGCCTCGAAGCAGTTGGCGATGTCCGTCTCCACCACCCACCGGCGGCCCCGCCAGGACTCATCGATGAGTACCTGCAGGGCGTCGTGCGCGGCCCGCCGGGGTCGGAACCCGAACGAGCACGGCAGCATGTCAGCCTCGAAGACCGGCTCGAGCACGATCTTCATCGCTGCCTGCACGACCCGGTCACCGACCGTCGGGATCGACAACGGGCGCCGCTCGGTGCTGCCGGGCTTCGGGATGAACACCCGACGCGCCGGCAGCGGACGCCACCTGCCCTCCCTCAGGTCCACAGCCAGCTCATCGAGCAGCCGGGACACCCCGTACTGCTCGACATCGGCGATGGTCTTGCCGTCGATACCGGCCGCGCCGCTGTTGCGGCGCACCTGAACCCACGCCCGCTGCAGAACGTCTCTGCGATAGACCTTGTCCGCAAGCGCGTGGAACCGACGCCCGGGATCGGCCTTGGCCGCCCGGTAGAGCGCATGCTGCAAGGCACGGACCGAGTCAGACTGCGACCCCTGCGCGGCGGGACTAGCCATCACGGCACTCACCGGGCCTCCTCCTCAACGAGCACAACGCATCGACGAAGCAGCGGCCCTTCCCTCACCGGCGGTTGTGTTGTCCGCTCGGCTCCAGCAGTACTACGGCCGCCTCCGACGCCCACCCGGCACACCGCCCACTTCCCGGCGTGAACCGGTTATAGGGCGCGCAGCTCCAGTGACTCCCATTCGCAGGTCACCGGGCCGGGGAGGGCCTCCCCAGTTCCCGCCGTCACTATCTGAACGTTCCACGCCCCATACGCCGGGGGGTCCTTGACGGCTGCGATCCAGGATCTTCACCGCGTCCGTGGCCTTCGCCGTGAT
>JACCSC010000426.1 GCA_013813215.1 Geodermatophilaceae bacterium
CCGAGGAGTACCGCCGCGGTCTGCCAGTGCGGCGGCAGCAGGACTGCGACGCGCTGCCCGGGCTCGACGTCGAGGCCGTCCTGCCACAGGTTTGCCGTCTTGGCCACCCAGTTGGCCAGCGTGACAGCGGACAGCTCGGTGCGCTCGCCGGTGTCGTCGTCGTAGTACGTGATCAGCGGCGCGGCGCCGTCCGCGGCCACCCGGCGATCGAGCAGAGCGGTGATCGGCGACATCAGTTGATGCACGAGGTGTCGGCGGCGGTGCGCGGCCGGTCCTGGTTGCCGCTGGGCGGATCGTCCTGTGGGGCGGTCGTCTCCTGCCCGATGCCGGTGAAGTCGCTGCCGAGGACCAACTGCACGCGGTCGCCGAGGTCGTCCTGCTCGACCAGCCGCGCTCCGGGCACCACGAGGGCGACCGTGCGGGCCTGGGCCGCGGCGTCGGCTCCGTAGCGGATCTCGCTCGTGGTGTAGTCGCTGCTGTCGGCATTGCCCACCGTGCCGATGCCGTACCCGAGTTCCTCCAGCGCGGCCTGCGCCTCGGCGGCCAGGCCGCCGATCCCGGCGCCGTTGTAGACCTCCACGGTGACCTCGGCGGGCTCGACGGTCGACGTGTCCGCAGGCTCGTCCGGCTCGGATTCCCCGTCGAGCGCCGCGAAGAAGGCGACGATCGTGTCCGGCTCCTCGAGGACGACGACGCTGGAGCCGTCGATCCGCCCGTTGGGGTCCGCGACGGGCACGGTGAGGAATTCGACGTTTCCCGCGACCAGGTTCTGCAGCTGCTGGGCGAGGTCGAGCAGGTCGAGTTCGGAGTCGACGGTCAGCGACTGCGAGGCCGCCTCCACCAGGTCGCGCTGCTTGAGCGGGTTGAGCAGCACGCCCGCACTGAGCAGGTTGCGCACCACCCCGCCGATGAACGCCTGCTGGCGCACGATCCGGTCCAGGTCACCGTTGGGCAGGCCCTGCCGCTGCCGGACGAAGGCCAGCGCGTCGGCGCCTTCGATCTCCTGGACACCGGCCGGCAGGTCGATCCCGCTGAAGGAGTCCTGGACCGCCGCGCAGAGGTTGACCTCGACCGCGCCGACCACCTGGGTCAGGTTGTAGAAGCCCAGCAGGTCGACTTGCACGTAGTTGTCGATCTGGACGCCGGACAGCGAGCTGATCGTGCGGACCAGCTGCTGGGCGCCGGCCGCGTCGCGGTCTTCGGTGCTGGCCTCGGCGTCGAGGGAGTTGTAGCCCAGCGAGTAGGCAGCGTTGAGCTTGTGCTCGCCGTAGCCGGGGATCTCCACGTAGGAGTCCCGCGGGAAGGAGATCACCGAGGCCCGGCTGCCGTCGGCGGGAATGTGGACCACGAGCATCGTGTCGGTGTTCATCGTGCCGCTGTCGCCGGTGCGCAGCTTCTCGCGCAGCTCCTCCTGGCTGGCCCCGGCCCGGCTGTCACTGCCGACCAGCAGGATGTTGGTAGCGCCGCCGTCGATACCCGCGGCGTCGCTGTTGCCGTCGGCCGGGAGGGCGTCGGTGCGGGTGAGGTTCTGCTCCGCCGTACCGCGCAGGTACCAGACCCAGCCCGAGCCGAGCAGGAGCACTACCGACAGGCTGGCCGCAATCACCCGCAGCACCGTGGCCACGGTGTGCGCGCGTCGTCTGGCCGGACGCTCCCGCGGGTCCAGCCGCCGCGGCAGCGGGCGGGGGTCGCTCATCGTGGCCACAGTAAGTCAGTCCACCTCGGCGGCGGGGGAGGTGCGACCCCCGCACGGGTGGCACCTCCGCCGAGACAGGTGGTCGGCGTCGTGGGGATGGCTCGTCCTGCGGTTCAGCTACCGGCGGCTGGTCGAGGATCCGATCAGGGTTCGAGCGGAGATCGCGGCGGCGTACGACGTCCGACGCACGCAGCTCATCGTGCCGGCGGGTAGGCCAGCGTGCTGACATCGTCGCTACCGGCGAGCCCCACGTAGTGAGTGCCGGTGACGGCCAGCAGACCGCGGATCGGGTCGACGGCGGCACCCGCTGGTCGCACTCCGTTCTCACCTGCATACGTATCGACGCGGAGCTGCTGGCCGGAGACGGAGTACGCCACGGTGATCGCGGCCCCGTTCTCGGGCAAGCCCGATCCGTGGGTGCTGCCGGTGACGTACAGAACGCCGCGTTTGCTGTCCACCGTCAGCACGCCGCTGAAGTCATCCGAGTGGGCCGGGCCCGCGTAGCGCTGTCGCCACCGGGGAGCACCGGTGGTGGCCGCGTAGCCCCGAGTCTCGATGTCCCCGTCTCCTGACGCCGCTTCGAGCCGCCTGCTGACGAAGACAGTTCCGCTGCGTGAGTCCACGTCCATAGCGGAACTTCGGCCAGCACCGGAGTCCTCCAGCCGCCTCCACAAAGAGTCACCGCTGGGCGAGAACGCGCTGATGAAGTAACCCTGACCGGTGTCGGCTGGAGTGCCCCGCAAGAAGACTGTTCCTGATCGCCGGTCGAGCGCCATCCCCGGTAGCTCGTCTGCCTCCGCTGCTTCCGCCGACGCTGACCACAGGGGCTCGCCGGCCGCGCTGTAGGCCCACAGCAACACCAGTCCCCGCCCGTAGCCGGCGGTGTAGACGATGCCGCGGGCCGGATCGACGGACGCGGTGTCGGTGTAGGCGTAGGACCGGCCGTCACCCACCGTCCGCTGCCAGAGCAGCCGGCCCTCGGAGTCGTAGGCGATAGTCATCGCGCGGGCGGCTGCGTCCAGCTTCGATGCGTGTCCGCTGAGGTAGACGTTGCCCGTCACCGGGTCGTGGGCCAGGTCGCTGAGTTCGATCAGGGCGCCGTCGGGCTGGTCGACGACCCGGACCCAGTTCAGCCGGCCGTCACGGCGGAAGGAGAGCAGTACCCCGTTGGGGTCCGCTCCGTCGGGGTAAGTGGTCAGCGCGACGTAGAGCGTGCCGGTCGCCGGGTCGACGGCCGACCCCGCCGGCCTTTCCGCGGAGGGTGTGGTCCCCGGTGCATCCCAGACCCGCGTGGGGAGCGGAGCGCCTGAGCGCTGGTAGGACACGAGGAACAGGTCGTCGTAGTTGTCCGCCGGGTTCTGGGCGACACCGACCACGTGCACGTCACCGGTACCGGGATCGACGGCCACGAACGACGCCGCGTCGTTGCCTGAGCTGCCGGCCACCCGTGCCCACGTCGGCGGACCGGCCGCGGCCGGTGTGGCCGTCAGCGGGACGACCGCCAGCACGGCGGTCGCCAACGTCGACACGATCGAAATCCTGCGCATCCCCGAACCCCTAATCATCCCGTCATCGGCGGTAGGTGGACCGTAGGACCACGCCGTCGGCGACGGAGTAACGATCAGTACGCCGGCGACAACGATGCGGTAACGCCTGGCCGCAGGGCTGGCGCGGGCAGCGAGCGTCCGCACCGGCAGGATCGGTTCAACTGCCGAAGCGACCACTGGGGGCGCGATGAAGGGCGTTGTTCTCGTCGCTGCACTGGTCCTGTTCGTTGGCTGCGGGGCGCCGGACACTGTCGACTCCGCCCGCCCCCTGCCCGACGCCCATCCGGGTGAGCAGGTCACCCTGTTCACCGACGACGACGTGGGTGAGGACCTGTACCGCTTCGGGATCAGCGCCGCCTTTCCGCTGCCGGACGGCACGGTCCTGATGTCCTACGACCTGGCCGCCGAGAGCGCGGGCGACGAGACGCCGCGCCGCCCGCGGCTGGCCGTGCTCGCAGCCGACGGCGTGCTGCAGCCGGTGGAGCGCCCCCAAGTCAACGGGGTCGAGGTCAGCGACGTCGCCATCCTGCTCGCTGTCGGACCGGACGGCACGGCCTACTTCTCCGACCGCGCCGAGCACGGCGGACGCCTCGTGGCTCGATCGCCCGACGACCGCTGGCGGGTCGTCCCCGCGCAACTCACGACCGACTTCGCCGGCCCGAGCACGGCCGCGGTCGGACCAGGCGGCCAGTTGTACATCGAGGACGACGTGGGGCTGCACCTCGTGAACGCAGACGGCAGCCTCGACACGGTGGTACGCATCGACGGGTTGACGGGCAGTGAGGACCCCGGCGCGCCGCCGCTGCCGGCCGGTCAGCCGCCGGTGCCTGCCCAGGACGTCGTTCTCTCCGACCTGAAGGGGCTCGCCGTCGGTCCGGACGGTACGGTGGTCGCGTCGACTCGGCATGAGATCGTCGCCATCGACCAAGCGGGCACGCTCGCCGTGGTCACCACCATGGCCGACCTGCAGACCGACCTCGGCATCGTCAGCACCCTCGACCCGCCGTTCCTGTGGTCGTGGCTGGCCATCGACGCCGACGGCTCGCTGCTGGTGTCGGACTCCTACCAGCAGCTCGTCGCCGACCTGGACGGGCCGACGGTCGTCGTCCGCAATGCCGTCGTCGTGAGCAACGGCCTGGATGCCTCGCAGTCGCCGCACCACGACCTCCTGCTGCGCGTGCTCGACCCCGACGCCCTGGAGGCTGGACCGCAGCTGCCCGACCGACTGGCGGCGTTCGGCCGATGACCGCGCACGACACGCAGTCACCGGTGGGGCCGTTCGACGTCCGAGCGCTCCACGTCGCGCTGAATGCCGAGCGGGCGCGGCGGGCGACGTCCTGGGCGGCGATCGCGCGGGAGACGCACGTCAGCTCGGCGACGATCGG
>JACCSC010000444.1 GCA_013813215.1 Geodermatophilaceae bacterium
GCGATCCTGCCACCCGGCACCGCGGCTCGCGGATGATCGGGCAGCGGTGCCCCGCGCACTAGCATTCGCCGCATGGGGCGCACCGGCACCGTCGAGCGGCAGACCACCGAGTCCAAGGTGTCCGTGCGCATCGACCTGGACGGGTCGGGGACCGCGGACATCGGGACCGGCGTGGCCTTCTTCGACCACATGCTCGGCCAGCTGGCCCGGCACGGCGGCTTCGACCTCACCGTCCAGACCGAGGGCGACCTGCACATCGACGCGCACCACACCGTCGAGGACAGCACCATCGCCCTGGGCGTGGCCTTCGCCCAGGCCCTGGGCGACAAGTCCGGGATCCTCCGGTACGGCGACGCCCTCATCCCGATGGACGAGGTGCTCGTGCAGGCCGCGGTGGACCTGTCCGGCCGGCCCTACTGCGTGCACGTCGAGCCGCCGGACATGACGCCGATGATCGGGCCCGACTATCCGACCAGCCTGACCCGGCACGTGATGGAGACCTTCGCGTACAACGCGCGGATCGCCCTGCACGTTCGGGTGCTGGCCGCGGGACGGGACGCGCACCACATCGTCGAGGGACAGTTCAAGGCGGTGGCCCGGGCCTTGCGCACGGCCTGCGCGCCGGACCCACGGGAGCAGAGTGTCCCGAGCACGAAGGGGACCCTGTAGGTGATCCAGCCGATCCTGCTCTTCGCCGTCGGCGGGTTCCTGGCCGGCGGCGCCTGGGCCCTACGCCGGAAGAGCGTCGTCCTCGCGGTCGCCGTGGCCCTGTGCGCCGTCCTGGCCATCGTGGCCGGCTTCCTGAGGTACCCGTGAGCAAGGGCCCTGGCGTGGTGGTCCTCGATTACGGCTCGGGCAACCTGCGCTCGGCCGAGCGTGCCTTGCAGCGGGCCGGCGCCGACGCCGCGGTCAGCAGTGACCTTGCCGCCGCCGGGCGGTGTGCCGGGCTCGTAGTGCCCGGGGTCGGCGCCTTCGCCGCCTGCATGGCCGGCCTGGAGGACCTCGGGGCGGTGGCCGTGATCCGGGATCGCCTCGCCGACGGCCGGCCGGTCCTCGGCATCTGCGTCGGCATGCAGATCCTCTTCGACCGCGGTGAGGAGCACGGCGTACCGGCCAAGGGGCTGGGCGTCCTGCCGGGTGAGGTGCGCCGGCTGCGCGCCCCGGTCCTGCCGCACATGGGGTGGAACACCGTCGAGGCGGGGACGGGCAGTGTCCTGTTCGCCGGCCTCGACCCGACCGAGCGGTACTACTTCGTACACTCGTACGCCGCTGTGGCCAGCGAGGGAGTGGTGTCCACCGCCGCGCACGGGGAGACCTTCGTCGCCGCCGTCGAGCGGGGTCCGCTCAGCGCGACGCAGTTCCATCCGGAGAAGTCTGGGGACGCCGGGGCCCGCCTGCTTTCCAACTGGGTGACGAAACTGATGGGGAGAACATGAGCAAGGAACGGGCTCGGCGCCGGGCCGAACGGGACGCCGCCGACGCGTCGACCGAGACGCGGGACCGCGCCGAGGCGACCCTCGCCGCCGGTCCGAGCCGGCACAAGACTTCGCCCACCGCCCGGCAGCGCCAGGCGAACCGATCCTGGTGGGAGCGCTGGCGGCATCCGCACGGACGGCGCCGCTTCAGCCGCCGGACGCGGACCCAGCGGGCGACCGTCGTGTTCGCGGTCGTGGCCGTGCTCGCCCTGGTCTGGCTGGTCGTCGACGACTGGGGGGTGCGGATCGCCCTGTCGATGCTGGCCTTCATCGCCACGCCCGCCCTGGTCACGATGGTGCTGGGCCGCAGCCACCGATGACCGACCGGTCCGACCAGCTGTGAGCCTGGTGCTGCTGCCGGCCGTCGACGTCGCCGACGGCCGGGCGGTCCGGCTCGTACAGGGCAAGGCCGGCAGCGAGACGGTGTACGGCGACCCGCTGCGCGCGGCCCTGGACTGGCAGGACGGCGGTGCCGAGTGGATCCACCTGGTCGATCTCGACGCCGCGTTCGGGCGCGGCTCCAACGCCGCTCTGCTGGCCGAGATCGTCGGTCGCCTCGACGTCCAGGTCGAGCTGTCCGGCGGCATCCGCGACGACGAGTCGCTGGACGCCGCGCTGGCCACCGGCTGCGCCCGGGTCAACCTCGGTACGGCGGCCCTCGAGCGGCCGGACTGGTGCGCCGTGGCGATCAGCACCCACGGCGAGCAGATCGCGGTCGGGCTCGATGTCCGGGACGGTCGGCTGGCCGCCCGCGGCTGGACCCGGGAGGGCGGCGAGCTGTTCGACGTCCTGAGCCGTCTGGACGCCGACGGCTGCTGCCGCTACGTGGTCACCGACGTCACCCGCGACGGCACGCTCGGCGGGCCGAACCTCGACCTGCTCCGCGCGGTGTGCACGGCCACCGATCGGCCCGTGGTGGCTAGCGGGGGAGTGTCCAGCGTGGACGACCTGCGGGCACTGGCCGGCCTGGCACCGATCGGCGTGGAGGGGGCGATCGTCGGAAAGGCGCTGTACGCCGGGCAGTTCACCCTCGCCGAGGCTCTGGCGGCCGTCAGGTGAGGATCGCCTCCGGGGGGCCGTGGGAGGACGTCGTCGGCTACAGCCGGGCCGTCGTGGCCGGCCCCTGGATCCTGGTCGCCGGCACGACGTCCACCGTGGACGGGCAGGTGGCCCATGTCGGGGACGCGCACGCGCAGACCCGCACCGCCTTCGAGATCGCCCTCGCCGCCGTGCGCGAGGCGGGCGCCGACGTGGGCGACGTCGTACGGACCCGGATGTACGTCCTATCGATGGCCGACCAGGCCGACGTGGGCCGGGCTCATCGCGAGCTGTTCGGCGAGGTGCGCCCGGTGGCCACGATGGTCGCCGTCGCCGGTCTGGCGCATCCGGACCACCTCGTGGAGGTCGAGCTCACGGCGTACCGCCCGTGACCCTCGCGGTCCGGATCGTGCCGTGCCTGGACGTGGACGGCGGTCGGGTGACCAAGGGCGTCCGGTTCCTCGACAACGTCGACGTGGGTGACCCGGTCGAGTTGGCCCGCCGGTACGATGCCGAGGGCGCCGACGAGCTCGTCTTCTACGACATCACCGCCTCCAGTGGCGCGCGGGCGACGACCTACGACGTCGTACGCCGGACCGCCGAGCAGGTCTTCATCCCGTTGACCGTCGGCGGCGGCGTACGCACGGTGGCCGACGTCGACCGGCTGCTGCGGGCGGGCGCGGACAAGGTCTCGCTCAACACCGCGGCCGTCGAGCGCCCCGGTCTGCTGGGCGAGGCGGCGCACCGGTTCGGCTCACAGTGCGTCGTGTTGTCGGTCGACACCCGCCGCGCGGCCGACCGGCCCAGCGGCTTCGAGGTCACCACGCATGGCGGCCGGCGCTCGGCCGGGCTGGACCTCGTCGAGTGGGTCCGCCGCGGCGCCGACCTCGGTGCGGGGGAGATCGTGGTCAACGCGATGGACGCCGACGGCACCAGGGACGGGTTCGACCTGGACTCGATCGCCTTGGTTCGGGCCGCGGTCGGCGTCCCGGTCGTCGCCTCGGGTGGCGCGGGGACGATCGAGCACTTCGCCGCCGCCGTACGGGCCGGGGCCGACGCCGTACTCGCGGCCAGCGTCTTCCACTACGGCGCGATCCGCATCGCCGACGCCAAGGCCCACCTCGC
>JACCSC010000454.1 GCA_013813215.1 Geodermatophilaceae bacterium
CGGAGGCCCGCAGCTCGGCCACGATCTGCTCGACGGCCGCGCCCACGCCCTCGCCGTCCTTGACCACCATCACGACGGCCTGCACGGAGGCCAACGCGGGCGGCACCCGCAGCCCGGCGTCGTCGCCGTGACACATGATCAGGCCGCCCACCATCCGGGTGGACACGCCCCAGGACGTCTGCCACACGTGCTCCTGCTGTCCCGCCGCGGACAGGTAGCGGACGTCGAAGGCGCGGGCGAAGTTCTGTCCCAACTGGTGGCTGGTGCCCATCTGCAGGGCCTTGCCGTCACGCATCATCGCCTCGCAGGACAGCGAGTTGACCGCGCCGGCGAACCGTTCGCGGGCGGTCTTCAAGCCGCGGACGACGGGGATGGCCAGCACCGAGTCCATGAAGTCGGCGTACACCTCGTCGAGGATCTGCCGGGCGTACGCCGCCGCCTCGGCCTCGGTGGCGTGGCAGGTGTGTCCCTCCTGCCAGAGGAACTCGGTGGTCCGGAGGAAGATCCGCGGCCGGAGTTCCCAGCGCACGACGTTGGACCAGTTGTTCACCCGCAGCGGCAGGTCGCGATAGGACTGCACCCACTTGCTGAAGAAGCTGTTGATGATGGTCTCCGACGTCGGCCGGACGACGACGGGCTCCTCCAGTTCCTTGCCGCCCGCGTAGGTCACGACCGCCAGTTCGGGGCTGAACCCCTCCACGTGCTCAGCCTCACGCTGCAAGTAGCTCTGCGGGATGAACAGCGGGAAGTACGCGTTCTGGGCGCCGGCGGCCTTGATCCGGTCGTCCACCTCGCGCTGCATCCGCTCCCACAACGCGTAGCCCCACGGGCGGATCACCATGGTCCCGCGCACCGGACCGTTGTCGGCCAGCTCGGCCTTGGCGATCACGTCCTGGTACCAACGCGGGAAGTCCTCCGCTTGCGGGGTGAGGATCGGGGCACGGGCCATGGCCCGAGCCTAGAGTTCGGACTGTCCCGAACCGGCCGGCCCGAAGGAGCTGCCGTGCGCAACCTGGATCGGGTGTACGTCGCCGAGGTCGGAGCGGACAACGCGCGCCTGCTGGCCCACGAGAGCCGGACCGCCGTGTTGGCCAGGGAGTACCGGCCGCAAGACCTGGGTGGGGGGCGGGTGGCCTACAGCGAGCTGGCCCTCGGCGCGGCCCGGGAACTCGGCGAGGAGGAGGACGGGGCCATCAGCGACGACGCCGACGGGCTGCGGGTCTGGGTCGGCGAGGACGCCTACGACCTGACCCTCAGCGAGCGGCCAGCTCCCTGACCCGCGCCAGCACGTCCGCCGGCGCCAGCTCGGCCTGCTCCCCCGTACGCCGGACGCGGAACTCCACGAGCCCGTCGACGACCCGCCGGCCGGCCGTGACGATCAGCGGGATGCCGAGCAGTTCGGCGTCGGCGAACTTCACGCCGGCGCTGACCCGGGCGCGGTCGTCGTACAGGACGGTGTGGCCGGCCTCGCTCAGCTCCTGCGCCAGGCGGTCGGCGACGGTCCGCGCTTTGTCATCCTTGCCCGCTACCAGGAGGTGGACGTCGGCCGGCGCGACGGCGGCCGGCCAGCACAGACCGAGTTCGTCGTACGTCGACTCCGCGACCGCGGCCACCGCACGGGACACCCCGATCCCGTACGACCCCATGGTGACCACGACCCGCTTGCCCTGCTCGTCGAGCACCCGCAGGTCGAGCACCTCGGCATAGCGGCGGCCGAGCTGGAAGATGTGCCCGATCTCGATGCCACGGGCCAGCTCCAGCGGACCAGAGCCGTCGGGAGCCGGATCGCCGGCCCGTACCTCGGCCGCCTCGATTGTGCCGTCGGGTGTGAAGTCCCTGCCGCACACCAGGTCCACGACGTGTCGGCCCGGCTCGTCGGCCCCCGTCGTCCAAGGCGTCCCGGGCGCCACCCGGGGATCCACGAAGTAGCGCAGCCCCTTGTCGGCGCCCAGTGCCTGCGGCCCGACGTACCCCTTGACGAGGGCGGGGTACGCCGCGAAGTCCGCGTCCGCGAAGGGCCGCGCGATGGCCGGTTCCACCTGCGCGGCAAGCCTTTTCATGTCGACGTCCCGGTCCCCGGGGACGCCGACGACCAGCGGCTCGTCGGTCCCGTCGGGCCGCCTCAGCATGAGGACGACGTTCTTGAGCGTGTCCGACGCGACCCACGGCCGGTCCTCGCGCGGGAAGCGTTCAATCAGGACGGCCACGAGAGTGGCGATCGTCGGGGTGTCGGGGGTGTCGACCACACGGGCGGCTGGCGCGTCGTCGTACGAAACCGCCTGTGGCGCAACAGTTGTTACCGCCTCGACGTTCGCCGCATATCCACCCGGGCTGCGGACGAACGTATCCTCCCCGTTCGGGCTGGGCAGGATGAACTCCTCGCTGCGCGAGCCACCCATGGCGCCGGACATGGCCGAGACCATCACGTAGTCCAGGCCGAGCCGGTCGAAGATGCGGACGTACGCCGCCCGATGCCGCTCGTACGAGGCGGCGAGGCCCGCGTCGTCGACGTCGAAGGAGTAGGAGTCCTTCATCACGAACTCCCGGCCGCGCAACAGGCCGGCCCGCGGCCGCGCCTCGTCCCGGTACTTCGTCTGTACCTGGTAGAGCCACAGCGGCAGGTCCTTGTACGAGGAGTACAGGTCCTTGACGAGCAGGGTGAACAGTTCCTCGTGCGTGGGCGCGAGCAGATGATCCGCACCGCGACGATCCTTGAGCCTGAACAACGAGTCGCCGTAGTCGTTCCACCGCCCGCTCGCCTCGTAGGGCTCACGCGGCAGCAGGGCCGGGAAGTGCACCTCCTGCGCGCCGATCGCGTCCATCTCCTCGCGGATGATGGCCTCGATTTTGCGCAGGACCCGCAGTCCGAGCGGCAGCCAGGCGAACCCTCCGGAGGCGACCCGCCGGATGTAGCCGGCGCGGACCAGCAGCCGATGGCTCGCGACCTCGGCGTCGGCCGGGTCCTCGCGCAGGGTTCGGAGGAACAGGCTCGACATCCGCAGCAGCACGCCGGTCACGCTACGGGAGCGCATCGACGCTGGTCAGGAGGCGAGGTGGCCGCGAACGAGGATGTGCCGCGGCTCGTGGAGTACGGCGAGGTCGGTGCGGGGGTCGCGGTCGTAGACGCACAGATCGGCCGGTGCGCCCTCGTCGACCCCCTCGAAGCCGAGCCACGCCCGGGCCCGCCAGGACGCCGCACCGAGCGCGTCCTCGGCGGGCAACCCCGTCTCGTGCAACGCGATCACCTCGCGAGCGAGCTGCCCGTGCTGGACGCCGCCGCCGGCGTCGCTGCCCGCATAGATCGGCACACCGGCCTCGTACGCCGCCCGCACTCGGGCCTGCGCCGACCCGTGCAGCCGCAGCATCGTCGAGGCGTACGCCGGGAACTTCGAGGCTCCCGCGGCGGCGAAGTCCGGGAAGTGCTCGACGTTGATCAAGGTCGGCACCAGGGCCGTCCCCCTGACCGCCATCTGCTCGACGAGGTCCTCGGTCAGCCCGGTGCCGTGCTCGATGCAGTCGATGCCGGCCGTGATCAGCGCGGGCAGTGCTTCCTCGCCGAAGACATGGGCGGTCACCTTGGCGCCGGCGTCGTGCGCGGCGGCGATCGCCGCTGCCGCGGCCTCGGGCGGCCAGGCCGGGGCGAGGTCCGCGACTCCGCGGTCGATCCAGTCCCCGACCAGCTTCACCCAACCGTCCCCGTGCCGGGCCTGCTCGGCCGCCGCGGCCGGCAGATCCGCGGGGTCGACCTCGACGGCCACTCCGGGGATGTAGCGGCGGTGCGGGGCCAGGTGCCGACCGGCCCGGATGATCCGGGGCAGGTCGTCGTGCTCGTCGAGTTCGTGGGTGTCCACCGGCGAGCCGCAGTCGCGGATCAGCGTCGTACCGGCGTCCCGGTCGGTCAACGCCTGTTCCCGCCACCGCTGCACTTCATGAATGGGTCCGGCCGCGTCCAGCCCGATGTGGCAGTGCGCGTCGACCAGCCCGGGCACGAGGAAGCCGTTGCGGCACAACGTCTCCGCGCCGGGGACGGGTTCGTAGGTGAACCTGCCGTCCCGCACCCACACGTCGAGCTCCTCACCGGCGGGCAGCAGGACGCCGCGGAGGTGCAGGTCCATCCGGTCAGCTCTTGGGGAACTTGAGCTTGGACAGGTCCGGCATGGGCGTACCGGGAGGCAGGCCACCGCCCGGCATCCCGCCCGCAAGTCCGCCGGGGAACCCCGCCGGCATGCCGCCGGGCAGCCGCGGCGGCGTAGGACCGCCCCCGCGCCGGTTGCCCTTCTTGCCCTTGCCCTTCTTGCCCGCCGACTTCCGGGTGGCCGAGCGGCGCATCCCGGGCAGGCCCATGCCACCGGCCATCTGGGTCATCATCTTGCGCGCCTCGAAGAACCGCTCCACGAGCTGGTTGACGTCGGTGACCGTCACGCCGGCGCCGTTGGCGATGCGGGCTCGGCGGGAGCCCTTGATGATCGCGGGGTCGCGGCGCTCGCCGGGGGTCATCGAGCGGATGACCGCCGCGGTCCGGTCGAGGTCGGAGTCCTTGACCTGAGCGATCTGGTCCTTCATCGCCCCGCCGCCAGGCAGCATGCCCAGCAAGCTGGTCAGCGAGCCCATCTTCTTGATCGCCATCAT
>JACCSC010000472.1 GCA_013813215.1 Geodermatophilaceae bacterium
CTGATGTTCTCGTCCATGAGCGTCCCGCCGAGGTCGTTGACCCCGGCCCGCAGCAGCTGTCCGGCGCCGACCGCGCCGAGCTTGACCCACGAGGCCTGGATGTTGTCGATCAGCCCGTGGTAGGCGATCCGGGCCACGGCGTGCATCAGCACCACCTCGCGCCAGGTGGGTCCGCGCCGCGCCCGCTGCTTCAGGTAGACCGGCGCGGCCATGTGTACGAACGGCAACCCGACGAACTCGGTGAACCCACCGGTCTCCCGCTGCAGCGCCCGGGTCAGCAGGATGTGCCGCGCCCAGTGCTTCGGCTGCTCGACCGAGCCGAACATGATCGTGATGTTGGACGCCAGCCCTATCGAGTGCGCGGCGCGGTGGGCGTCCAGCCACTGCTCGGTGTCGACCTTGTCGGGGCAGAGGATGGCCCGGATCTCGTCGTCGAGAATCTCCGCCGCGGTGCCGGGAAGCGAACGCAGGCCGGCCGCCTGCAGTCGCCGCAGGTAGTCGGTCAGCGGTTCCTGGAGCCGCCGAGCACCCTCGGTGACCTCCAGCGCGGTGAAGCCGTGGATGTGGATATCCGGCACCGCCTCGTGCACGGCCGCGGCGACGTCGACGTAGAAGTTGCCGTCGAAGCTCGGGTGGATGCCGCCCTGCAGGCAGACCTCGGTCGCGCCGAGCTGCCACGCCTCGCGGGAGCGGTCGGCCACCTCGTCGAGGGTCAGCAGGTAGGGCTTGCCCCGCAGGTTCAGCGACAGCGGTCCCTTGGAGAAGCCGCAGAACGTGCACTTGAACGTGCAGACGTTGGTGTAGTTGATGTTGCGGTTGACGACGTACGTGACCGTGTCGCCGACCGCCTCGTACCGCAGCTGGTCGGCCAGCTCGGCCACCGCCGCGACCTCTGGCCCGCGGGCGGAGAACAGGGTGACCAGCTCCATCTCGCCCAATTCCTGACCGGCCGATGCGCCGACGAGGACCTCGGCCACGGCCCCGCTCGCCCGGACCGGTCCGGGGAGCAGCACCTGGGGAGTGCGGTCGGCCCCGGAGTACCACGCGGTCGAGCGCCGACCGATCTGCACGACCTCGGCGCCGGTGCCGACGTTCGCCGCCGCGGCGTGCCGCTCCGGCCAACTCGACCCCGGGTCGTCCCGGCCCAGCGACTCGGCGTCCGAGCGGTCGAGCACGGGAAAGCGCACCGCCTCGTCCAGCCAGCGGTCGGGGTCCTGCGCGTAGGAGGGGTAGACCGTCAGCCGCGGCGCCAGGGCGAACCCGGCCCCTTCGGTGGCCGCGCGGAGGACGTCCAGGCTCGGCCACGGGCGTTCGGGGTTGACGTGGTCGGCGGTGACCGGGGAGACACCTCCCCAGTCGTCGATCCCGGCCGCGATCAGGTCGCCGAGCTGTTCCGGCTCGGACAGGTTCGGCGGCGCCTGCACGTGCACGTCCGGCGGCAGGATCAGCCGGGCCAGGGCGATGGCCCGCAGGTGGTCCTCGGGCGGGCAGGGCGGAGCGTGGCGCATTCCGGTCCCGGGCTTGGGCAAGAAGTTCTGCACGATCACCTCCTGCACGTGCCCGTAGCGGCGGTGCGACGCTGCGATCGCGGCCAGGGCCTGCACCCGATCCGCTTCGGTCTCGCCGATGCCGACCAGGATCCCGGTGGTGAACGGGATGGCCAGCTCCCCCGCGGCCGCCAGGGTGTCGAGTCGGCGGCCCGGGACCTTGTCCGGCGCGCCCCGGTGGGCGGCCAGGTCCGGCCGCAGCGACTCGATCATCATTCCCTGCGACGGGCTGACCCGGCGCAGCGCGGCCAGCTGGACCCGGCTGATCGCGCCGGCGTTCGCGTGCGGCAGCAGCCCGGTCTCGGCCAGCACCAAGCTGCACATCGCGACGAGGTAGTCGACCGTCGAGGCGTGGCCGTTATTGCGCAGCCATTCCCGGGCGGCGGCGTACCGCTCCTCGGGCTGCTCGCCGAGGGTGAACAGCGCCTCGTGACACCCGGCCTCGACGCCGTCGCGGGCGATGGCCAGCACCTCGTCGGGCGTCAGGTACGGGCGGGGTAGGTGCGCCGGCGCGGTGGCGAACGTGCAGTAGCCGCACCGATCGCGGCACAATCGGGTCAGCGGAATGAACACCTTGGGGGAGTACGTCATCCGCGTGCCGTGCGCCGCGTCTCGAACCGCGGCCGCGCGGGCGGTCAGCTGTGCCGTCGCAGAGCCGAAGAACTCCTCGTCAGGCAACCTGCACCTCTCTTCGGCGGTCAGCAGTCGGTGAGATCGACCGACCCCACCGACGGTACGCACCACCGCCGGCCCCTGCTCCGGGCGCCCTCCTCGCCGCCGGACGCGCGGTGCCGAACCCTCCCGGGCTTTGTGCGACCCTGCGCTCCGACAGCCGTGCGGTCGACGATCAATCCAGGAGGATGCGGTGTCGCAAGAGCAAGCGGTCTCCATGGACATCGTGGAGGCCATCCTCGACGCCTTCAACGCGCATGACCTGGATGCGATCATGGAATTCTTCGCCGACGGTTGCTCCTTGGACATGCCCCGCGGGCCAGACCCTTGGGGGCAACGATTCGTCGGCAAGGCCGCGGTCAGGGAGGGTCTGGCGACCCGCTTCGCGGGTCTCCCGGACGTCCACTACGGCGATGTCCGCCATTGGATCAGCGGCAACATGGTGGT
>JACCSC010000487.1 GCA_013813215.1 Geodermatophilaceae bacterium
GAACCCCTGACCCCCTCGATGCGAACGAGGTGCGCTACCGGACTGCGCCACAGCCCCGGGGTGCTCCCGAGATCGTCGCCACGATACCGGACCGCGGGTCAGTCGCCGACCGCCCGCTTCCCGTGCCACTCCTCGAACGAGGCGAACTGCGGGTCGTCGTCGTCGATGCTCACCAGCTGCTCATCCAGCTGGTGAGCCCGACGAGGCGCGGTCGCCTTGTTGACGTACGTCGGGACCGGCACCGGATTCGGCGTCCAGCCGGACCGGGCCGGAGCCGGTTTGGCGGTCGGCACGCGCGGGATCGGGGCCGTCACGTCTGCGTCGGAGAACGTCGGCCGGCGGGTGGTGAACCGGCGCGAGGGCGGCCTCGGTCCACTCGGCCGCTCGGCGAAGCGCACGGCCCGCCGGTCGCGGCGCTCGGCTTCCCGCTGCGCCTCCAGGCGCAGGTAGACGATGTACGCGAACACGATGAGGTCCAGCGCGATCTGCGCCGTCCAGAAGTACGAGCGGTAGAAGATCGCAAGAACGGCCCACAGCACAGCGAGCCCGATGAGTCCGGCCAAGGTCCGGCGGCGACGGGCCACCACATCCGCCTCGACCAGGGGGTCGCGCAACGGCCGTTTCAATTTCTCCAGGGCGCTCTCGGTCAGGCCGGCCTTCGTCCCCCGACGGTGGAGTACCCGCATGGTCGAGCCCATCCCTTCGCTCGTCGCCGCCGCATCGGCACCGCCTCGGTGCAAGACCATGGGCACGAGTACGACGATCCACAGCCCGACCAGAACGGCCAGCAGGATCCCCGAGCCCATTCGCCCCTCCCGTCACATCCGTCACGTACCGCGATCACGGTAGGCGGGCAGGGCGGGACCGAAAGGGATGTACGCCGGTGTGTCGCGTGGATCCGCCGCAACCGGCCTTCGACCGTCAGGCCGGTGCGCCGCCCTGCGGCATCGCGTCCGGCGACCAGACGCTCAGACCGATCGCCCGTGCCGCGTCTGCCATGCGGGCGTCGTACGTGATCACGGCTGTGAGGGCGTCACCGGCCGTCTGCGCTGTAGCCAGGTGGATCGCGTCCAGGCTGCGCAAGGCCGAACCGGGACGGAGCCCCCCGGCCGCGACGAAGGTGTTCTCGATGGCCGGCCGGGTGAGGATGGCTTGGCCGGGGACGGGCAGGTTTCCAGTTGCGGCCGCCACGCCGTCGGCCAGGGTGGTCTCCCCTTTGGCGTGCAGGGCGCGCATGACCTCGGTGACGGCGAGCTGCGAGGTGAAGCACGCCGGCGCTTCCTCGCCGACCAGCACCGCGTGCAGCGCGGGAGATTCGGGCTCGGCGATCATCAACTTGACGATGGCGCTGGAGTCCAGATAGATCACCGCTCCTCCTCCCGAAGCTCCGCGAGCGCGTCGGAGAGTGTTCCGCCCACTCGGGCGGGATGCGGCGCGGCGTCCGCGCGGCGGCGGTAGCGAGGATCGTCCGGATCCCCCCCTTGCTCTCGCACCCACGACCGCCACAAGCGCTCGGCCGGACTGAGCGGGACGATGCGCGCCACCTCCACGCCACCGCGTGTGATGATCATGGACGATGCCGACGCTTCGAGCTCGCGCAGAACTGCGGGGGTCTCCCGCTGCAACCGCCGAACAGTGATGGTCCTGCCCATGCTCGACACTCTAGGCTGCTTGTCGAACATATCGCCGGCAACGTCGAGCGCCCGGTAGGTCTACGCCGGCCGGACCCGGGCCAGCATCCCGCCGGGAACGTCCTCGATGGTCAAGGCGAAGCCCATGTGGTCCCGGTAGGCGCCGTCGATATCCAGGTAGCGCAGGTAGTTCGCCTCGTGCCGGAAGCCCAGCTTGGCGACCACCCGCCGGCTGGCGTCGTTCTCCGGCCGGATGTCGGCCTGCACACGGTGCAACCCCACCGCGGCGAAGCAGTGGTCCACCGCGAGCGCCAGCGCCACCGGCATCACCCCTCGCCCGGCGTGCCCCTGATCCACCCAGTAGCCGACGTGGGCAGAGCGCAGTACCCCGCGGCTGATGTTCGACACCGTCAGCTGGCCGACGAGCGCTTCGTCGTACACGATCCCGAACGGCAGCGTGGTCCCGTACCGCGCCTGCTGCCGGACCGCGCGCAACATCGACCGGTACGCCGAGCGCGTGTGCCGCTCCCGCCAGCCGTACGGCGAGGAGGGCTCCCACCGCGTCAACCACGCCTCGTTCGACATCCGCAGCTCGCTCCACCGTGCGGCGTCACGAAAACGCAAGGGACGCAACGCAACTCGGCCATACACCAGCCGCGCGGGCCAGCCGGGATGGCCGGGCATCAGGTCGTGATGAGCAGCGGCATCGCCGTGACCGGGTCACCGGCGGCCACGTGCGTCGCGTCCTCCCCGAGCACGATGAGGCAGTTCGCCTGGGCCATCCCGTGCAACAGGTGAGTTCCGGTGTCTCCCACCGGTTCCGCGATGTAGCCACCGTCGGGGTGGCGGTAGATCCGACCTTGTCGGTAGTGCCGCCGCCCCGCCGGCGAGTCGAGGTCGGCGCCCGAAATCGCCTGGACCGTACGCCGGAACAGCTGCCGCTTGCCCAACATGAGCCGGATCGCCGGCCGGGCGAACACCTCGAAGCTCACCAGGGCGCTCACCGGATCGCCGGGCACGCACAGGGTCGGCACGTTCCGGACCCCGAGCCGCCCGAAGCCTTGCGCCGCAGCCGGACTCATCGCGATCCGCGCGAAGTCCATGTCCCCCAGCTCGCCCAACACCTCCTGCACGACATCGAAGGATCCGGTCCCGAACCCGCCACTGATCACCAACAGGTCGCCGCGCAGCAGCTGGCTCTCCATCGTCTCCAGGAGCCGGCGCTTGTCGCTGGACACGATGCCCGCGCGATACACCTCCGCTCCCGCGTCCCGGGCCGCCGCGGCCAGCGCGTAGCTGTTCACGTCGGCCATCTCGCCCACCCCGGGAGTGATCCCCACGTCGACCAGCTCGTCGCCGGTGGACACCACCACTACCCGCGGGCGGGGCCGGACGTGGATCCGCTCCCGCCCCACCGCCGCCAGCAACCCCACTTGGGCCGGGCCGATCGGCGTACCCACCGACACCGCGGTCTCCCCCGGTGCCACGTCCTCGGCGATGCGCCGGATGAACGACCACTGCGGCGCCGACCGGTTGATGGCCACCCGCGCCACACCCCGGTCGGTCCAGGACATCGGGATCACCAGGTCCGCGCCGGCGGGCAGGATCGCCCCGGGCGTGACCCGGATCGCCATTCCCGCGGCGATCGAGGCGACCACCCGAGCCCCCGCGTCCGCCTCGCCGACCACTGCGAGCATCGCCGGATCTTCGGGAGTCGCCGTGTCGACGTCGGCGCTGCGGACGGCGTACCCCTCGATGCCGATCTGGTCGAACGACGGCAGCGCGACGTCGGAGACGATCTCCTCGGCGCAGAGCAAGCCCTGCGCGTCGAGCAGGGCAAGCTCGATGGAGTCCGGCTGCGGGACGCTGGCCAGGATCCGATCGATGTGCTCCTCGACGGATCTCACCGGGACGCCATGTAGCTCACGCGCCGCCGGCCACGAAACCGTCCAGCCAGGTCCGGAAGTCCGGCCCGATGTCGTCGCGCTCGACGGCCAGCCGCACGATCGCCTTGAGGTAGTCCAGCCGGTCACCGGTGTCGTACCGCCGGCCGCGGAAGACCACACCGTGCACGGGCTCGCCGCGCCGGATCAGCGCCCGGATACCGTCGGTCAGCTGGATCTCGCCGCCCGCGCCAGGCCCCGTCTCACGCAGGGCGTCGAAGATGGTCGGCGACAAGACGTACCGGCCGATGACCGCCAGGTTGCTCGGGGCGACGTCGGCCGAAGGCTTCTCCACCAGGTCGGTCAGGGACCAGACATCGTCCTCACTGGTCGCCTCGACCGACGCGCAACCGTACTTCGAGATCTCCGAGCGGGGCACCTCCAGCAAAGCGACCACGCTGCCGCCGCGGCCGACCTGCACGTCGAGCATCCGCTCCAGCAGCCGGTCCCGGTCGTCGATCAGGTCGTCGCCGAGCAGGACGGCGAACGTCTCGTCGCCGACGAAGGATGCCGCCTGTAGCACCGCGTGCCCCAGGCCCTGCGGATCCCCCTGCCGCACGAAGTGCATCTGAGCGAGCTGACTGGAGTGCCGGACTGCCGAGAGCCGAGCGGCGTCGCCCTTCTTCTCCAGTGCGGCCTCGAGTTCGGGCTGGCGGTCGAAGTGCTCGGCAATGGCCTCCTTGCCGCGACCGGTCACCATCAGCAGCTCGCTGAGCCCCGCCCGGACGGCCTCCTCGACGATGTACTGCAGCGCGGGCTTGTCCACGACCGGCAGCAGTTCCTTCGGAACGGCCTTGGTCGCGGGCAGGAAGCGAGTTCCCAGCCCGGCCACGGGTACCACGGCCTTGCGGGCCGCCGCGGGCCGGCTGGCGTCCGGACGGGCAGCCTGCGTCATACGGCGCACCTTAGCCGGGCCGTGCGGAGGGGATCGGTACGGCGCACCTACAGTGCAGCGTGCCCAGAGACCAGTCCGCGGTGGAGGGCAAGCAGGCGGTACGTCGGCGTCTGCTCGCCCGGCGGGCCGCCATCGACGACCTCGATGCCGTAGCGGCAGAGTTGAGCCGTCATGTCCTGGCCCAGCCCTGGGCGATCGCCGGCAGCTGCGTCGCGGCGTACGTCCCGGTCGGCTCGGAACCGGGTTCGGTCGGCCTGCTCGACCAGTTGCGGTCCCGCGGCGTACGCATCCTGCTTCCCATCGTGGCCGGCCGCGAACTCGACTGGGCGGCGTACGACGCAGCCCTCCGGCCCGGCCCCTGGGAGCTGATCGAACCGGCCGGTACGCCGCTGGGGATCGACGCCCTCGCCGACGCCGATGCCGTCCTGGTTCCGGCGGTCGCTGTGGACCGACGCGGCACCCGCCTCGGACGGGGAGCGGGCTTCTACGACCGCGCGCTGCGGCACGCCCGACCGGGTGCGCCGCTACTCGCCCTCCTGCACGACGGCGAACTGCTCGACGACGAGCTGCCGGCCGAATCGCACGACGTCCCGATGACCGGCGCCATCACGCCCGCGGACGGCATGGTCAGCCTGCGGTCGCCCGGACGAAGTCGATGACGTACGCCGCGAGTTGCGCTCCCTCGTCCTCCTGCAGGAAGTGCCCACCGCCGGTGACCACCGGATGGTCACGCCCGACCGCACCGGGCAGCTGCTGGAAGTGCGGCGCCCAGGCCGCGGTGATCGGGTCGGAGTCACTGAACGCCGTGAGCAGCGGCGTTTCCGAGCGGGTGAGGACCTCCCAGGCCGCGCGATTGGCCGGCCCGGCCGGGTCGTCGGGCGCGGTGGGCACGAGCAGCGGGAAGGCCCGCACGCCGGCCTTGTAGGACTCGCCCGGGAACGGCGCGTCGTATCCGGCTCGAACGTCCTCGGCCAACCGCGCGACGCACCCGGACTGCACGATCCGCGCGACGTCCAAGGTCGAGGCCTGCTCGACCGTCCGGCGAAACGCCCACCAGATCTCCGGCATCGTCGTGTCGCCCGACGGCAGCAGTCCGTTGGCCACCACCAGGCGGGCGAACCGCTCCGGGTGCTCGGCGGCCAGCCGCAAGCCGATCAGCGCACCCCAGTCCTGACCGACCATGGTCACCGCCGTCAGGTCCAGAGCGTCGAAAGCCAACGCCCGCATCCACTCCACGTGCCGAGCCGTGCTGTAGTCCTCGACCCGAGTCGGCTTGTCCGACCGGCCGAACCCGACCAGATCGGGCGCCACCGCCCGCAATCCCGCCTCGGCGAGCAGCGGCAGCATCCGGCGGTACAGGAACGACCACGTCGGTTCGCCGTGCAGCAGCAGGACCGGCGGCCCGTCGCGTGGGCCGGCCTCGACGAACGCCATCCGCAGCTGTCCACCCTCGCCGTCCGGG
>JACCSC010000055.1 GCA_013813215.1 Geodermatophilaceae bacterium
TTCCCGGCTACCTGACGGAGGAGATGGCACGGGAGATGCCCTGGGAGCGGACTCCGCCCGGCCTGGTGTTCGTCCCGGTGTCCGAGGGCAAGACGGTGAAGAACCGGCTGCACATCGACCTGGCGCCCCACACCAGCGATGACCGCGACGCCGAGATCGACCGGCTGCTCGAGATCGGCGCGATCCGCGTCGAGGTCGAACAGGCGCCGGACGTGTCGTGGACGGTGCTGGCCGACCCCGAGGGCAACGAGTTCTGCGTGCTGTCCTCGCGCGACATGTGAGCGCGATCGGCATCGCCGCTAGGTCATAACAACAACAGGAGCCTAGTCACGACTTCTCTCGCGCCGGGCCCGGCGCGGCCGACGGGAGGAACCTCGTGGCCACTCAGTCCGCCACGAGGCGAGGCCACTGGCCGGCCCTGAGGTACGAGGAGCTGGAATGGCGTGCCAGCGATCATGGATTGGCCTCGCGGGCCGAACGACGCCGGCACGAGGGGCCGTACCGGGCGGCGATTCCCCTGACCATCGCGCGGCGCAGTCTGCGGCTGGCCGACGACGTGCTGGCTGAGGCCGAGGAGGCGGCCGGCGAGATCTCGCGCTTCGACTCCGAGGCAGGCGACGAACTCGTCCCGTTCAGCGCCGTGCTGCTGTGCTCGGAGTCGGCGGCCAGCTCGCAGATTGAGAACCTGACCGCCTCGGCCCGGGCCGTCGCTGAGGCCGAGATCGGCGCCAGCGACGGGCCCAACGCCAGCGTGATCCTGGCCAACGTGCGCGCGATGACGGCCGCGATCGAGCTGGCCGACGACCTCTCGAGCGCCTCGATCCGCGCCATGCATCGAGCGTTGCTGCAGGCCACCGAGCCGAAAACGGCGGGTAGCTGGCGCACCGAGCAGGTGTGGATCGGCGGAAGCTCAGTCGGCCCACACCTGGCGATGTTCGTGCCGCCGCGGCACGACCGCGTCTCGGCCGCCATCTCCGACCTGATTCGCTTCCTGCGGCGTGACGATCTGCCGGTGCTCCCGCAGGCGGCAATTGCCCACGCCCAGTTCGAGACATCCACCCGTGCACCGACGGCAACGGCCGCGCCGGGCGAGCGCTCCTGCACTCGATGCTGCGCAGCAAGGCGCTGACCTGGAGCGTGACCGTTCCCGTGTCGGCCGGTCTGCTCGCGGACACCGGGGCTTACTTCGAGGCGCTGACGGCCTACCGCGAAAGTGACCTCACGCCGATCACGCGTCAGGTGTCGCAGGCTGTGTTTGCCGGTGTGACCAATGGCCGGCAGTTGTTGTCCGAGCTGCGCGAGATGCGCCGAGCATGGGCCGATCGGGTCGCCGCCCGGCAGAACTCTGGAGTCTGGCTGGTGGCCGACCTCCTGCTTCGGCATCCCGTGGTCGATGCCAGTCTCGTCGCGCGAGAACTGGGTCGGTCGCGGACCAACGTCTATGGGTTCCTCGACAGGCTGCAGAGCTCCGGCGTGCTCGTCGAAGTTCACAGACCGGCGACGAAATAGAGTCTGGCGGTCACCTGAGGTACTGGCGGCGCTGGATGCCTTCGCCGCCCGGGCCAGGCCCCGGACCTAGCCTGGGGCAAATACGCACCGACATCCGCGGAGGGGGGCGTCAGAACCAGCGCCGCACCCGGGATCGGTAGTCGGCGTACGCCGCGGGGAAGCGCTCGGCCAGGTACGACTCCTCCGGCACGATGACCATGGTGTGCACCGCAGCCACAACCAGCGGCAGGACCAGCAGTGGCCACCAGGTGCCCACCCACAGCGCCACCCCGGTGTAGGCGACGGCCAGGCCGGTGTACATCGGATTTCTGCTGACTCGGTACGGCCCGGTTGTGACCAGCGCGGTCACCGCCCGATGCGGCACGACCGTGGTGCGCCGGCCCAGGATCGTCGCCGTTCCCGACAGGCTGAGCGCGAGACCGGCCACCGTCAGGGCAGCGCCGAGCGCCGTCGTGGCTGGGCGTCCACCGATCGGCAGTGCGATCAGCCATGAGTGGAGGCTGATCCCGCCGGCGAGCGGCAACGCGTACAGCGCCGGCGGAAACTTCATCCGAACGGCGGCGCCGTCCACCGTCGCGGAAGTCAACGGACACCTTCGGCCAGCAGCGCGCCGCGGGCGTCGATCACGTCGAGACGGTTCACGGTCGGCTCCGTCGCCGGCCGTTCCCCGTCGAAGGCCCGATCGACAGCCGGGTGGATGCGCTCGTCAAAGGCGCGTGCGCAGTCCTGCTCGGACGCCCAGACATCGAGGTAGCGCAGGCCACCCTCGGGGCGGCGGACGCACAGATGCAACAGGGATCCGGCCAAGGGCTCCGGACCGATCTCCTCGACGATGCGCCGGTACAGCTCCTCGTCGATCGGGACATCCTGGGTGTAGGCGTAGATCATGATGAGCTTCCCTTCGGGTTGGTCCGAGACGGCCTCGGATGAATCCTGATAGAGTGCGCCCGATGGCTTCCCACGTCAAGACCCCGCGGGCCTACCGGTCGGACCGGCGTGTCGCGCAGGCAGCGCGGACGCGGGCGGCGGTGGTCGCGGCCGCGCGTGACCTGTTCGCCGGTCAGGGCTACGCCGCCACCACGGTGGCGCAGGTCGCGGCCCGCGCCGGTGTGGCGGCGGACACGGTGTACGCCGCAGTGGGTCGCAAGCCGGAGCTGATCCGCGAGACCTTGGAGACCGCGATCTCCGGAACCGACACCGCGGTGGCCGCCGAGGATCGTGGCTACGTGCGGGCGATCAGAGCGGCGCCCAACGCGGAGGACAAGATCGCCATCTATGCCGCCGCGGTCGCCGAGATCGCCCCACGCACCGCGCCGTTGCACATGGCCCTGCGCGAAGCCGCGGCCGTTGACCGGGCCTGCGCGGGACTGGCCGAGGAGCTGTCCGAGCGGCGGGCGGCGAACATGCTGTTGTTCGCGGCCGACCTCCGGGCGACCGGGAGCCTGCGCCCAGACCTCAGCGACGACGACGTCGCGGCGATCGTCTGGAGCATGAACGCCGCAGAGTATTACTTGTTGCTGGCCCGCCGGGGCTGGACTGCGCAGCGCTACGGGCAGTTCCTCGCCGACAGCTGGCGGCGGCTGTTGCTGTCGCCGTGACTGCCCTCAGACGGTGAGCGGCTGCCCTTCCTTCCAGGTCGCCGCGATCAGCGGTACACCGGGCCGGTAGGCCAGGTGCACCGGCGTGGGCGCGTCGAGGGCCACGAGGTCGGCGCGCGCGCCGACTCTGATCACGCCGATGTCGTCACGCCGCAGCGCGCGTGCCCCGCCGGCGGTGGCCGCCCACACCGCCTCGGCCGGGGTCATCCGCATCTCGCGGACCGCCAGGGCGATGCAGAACGGCATGCTCGACGTGTAGGCCGT
>JACCSC010000067.1 GCA_013813215.1 Geodermatophilaceae bacterium
TGCTGTCGTCCTGGCGCACGTTCGACAGCGTCGAGGACGCTGAGGACCTTCGGGTACCGACCCGGTCCCCGAAGGCGTTCTTCGGGCTGGTGCTGCTACTCGAGGTCTTCATGATCGGGGTGTTCGCCGCCACCGACGTGTTCCTGTTCTACGTGTTCTTTGAAGCCATGCTGGTGCCGATGTACTTCATCATCGGCAGCTTCGGGGGCCCGCGCCGGCAGTACGCGGCGATGAAGTTCTTCCTGTACTCCCTCGTCGGCGGCCTGCTGATGCTGGCGTCGGTGATCGGCCTCTACGTCAGCTCCGGCACCTCGAGCTTCGCCTTCACCGACCTGCTCGGGCACGTCCCGAACGGCGCCACCCAGAAGTGGCTGTTCCTCGGCTTCTTCATCGCCTTCGCGATCAAGGCCCCGCTGTTTCCGTTCCACACCTGGCTGCCCGACGCCGGTGCCGAGGCCCCGGCCGGCGGCGCGGCGCTGCTGGTGGGGGTGCTGGACAAGGTCGGCACCTTCGGCTTCCTGCGCTACTGCCTGCCGCTGTTCCCCGACGCCTCGAAGTTCTTCGCCCCGCGCGCGCTGGTCCTGTCGGTGGTCGGGATCATCTACGGCGCGCTGCTCGCGATGGGCCAGAGCGACATGAAGCGACTGGTCGCCTACACCTCCATCGCGCACTTCGGCTTCATCGGCCTCGGGGTGTTCGCGTTCACCTCGCAGGCCGGCACCGGCGCGGTGCTCTACATGGTCAACCACGGCATCTCCACCGGCGCCTTGTTCCTCATCGTCGGCATCCTGATCGACCGGGGCGGCAGCCGCCTGATCGGCGACTACGGCGGGCTGGCCAAGATCGCCCCGGTGCTGGGCGGCGCGTTTCTCATCGCCGCGTTGTCCTCGCTCGCGCTGCCCGGGACCAACAGCTTCGTCAGCGAGTTCCTCGTGCTGCTGGGCAGCTACACCACGCAGCCGGTGTTCGCGATCATCGGTACGGCCGGGGTCATCCTGGCGGCGTTGTACATCCTGTTGATGTACCAGCGCACGATGCACGGTCCGCCGAACCCGCGACTGGCCAAGGTCCGCGATCTCGACAAGCGCGAGCTGGCCGTGCTCGGGCCGCTCATCGCGCTGATCATCGTGCTCGGCGTGTACCCGAAGCCGATCCTCGACATCATCACCCCCGCGGTCGAGGCGACCATGTCCGACCTCGGCGTCACCGACCCGGTACCGACCGTCGCCGACGCGGAGGCCACTCGTGATTGACTCGCCGTCGGTCAGCTACACCGGGCTGTCCCCTGTGCTGTTCGTGCTGGGCGCCGCGCTGGTCGGTGTCCTCGTCGAGGCGTTCGTCCCGCGTGCCTACCGCTGGGGCGTCCAGCTCGGCGTGGCTCTGGCCGGAACGCTCGGCGCGCTGATCAGCGTGATCCTGATCGCCGGCCGCAACGAGTTGACGCTGTCCCGGGCGGTGGCCGTCGACGGGCCGGCGCTGTTCATCGAGGGCACGCTGGCGCTGCTCGGCGTCCTGTCCCTGCTCCTGCTGGCCGAACGCTCGCCGGACATGGGCGGCAGCGCGTTCGTCGCGCAGGCCGCGGTCCCGGTCGGCACGGTCCGCGACCGGCAACTGGCCACGCTGACCTACAGCCAGACCGAGGTGTTCCCGCTCGCGACGTTCGCCCTCGCCGGGATGATGATCTTCGCCGCCTCGAACAACTTGCTGGTCATGTTCGTGGCGCTCGAGGTGCTGTCGCTACCGCTGTACCTGATGGCCGGGCTGGGCCGCCGCCGCCGCCTGCTGTCGCAGGAAGCGGCGCTGAAGTACTTCCTGCTCGGCGCGTTCACCTCCGCCTTCTTCCTGTACGGCCTGGCCCTGCTCTACGGCTACGCCGGGACCGTCGACCTGCGTGGCATCTTCGACCAGGCGGCCGGTAGCGAGAAGAGCGACGCCCTGTTCGTCATCGGCCTGGCTTTCCTGGTCGTCGGCCTGCTGTTCAAGGCCGGCGTCGCGCCATTCCACGCCTGGACGCCGGACGTCTACCAGGGCGCGCCGACATCGGTGACGGCGTTCATGGCCTCGTGCACGAAGGTCGCCGCGTTCGGCGCCATCATCCGCGTGCTCTACGTCGGCTTCGGCAACAACGACTGGACCTGGCGGCCGGTGCTGTACGGCGTGGCGATCGTGACCCTCGTGGTCGGCTCGGTGCTGGCGCTGACCCAGACCGACGTGAAACGGATGCTGGCCTACTCCTCGATCGCGCACGCCGGGTTCATCCTGACCGGCACGATCGCGAACAGCCCGGCCGGCCTGTCCAGCACGCTGTTCTACCTGCTGACCTACGGCCTGACCACTGTCGGTGCGTTCGCGGTGGTGATGCTCGTCCGGGACGCCGACGGCGAGGCGGGCCACCTGTCGCAGTGGGCCGGCCTGGCCAAGCGCTCGCCGCTGGTGGCGGCGGTGTTCTCCCTGTTCCTGCTGGCGCTGGCCGGGATCCCGCTGACCAGCGGCTTCACCGGCAAGTTCGTCGTCTTCCGGGCCGGTCTGGAGGCCGGCGCCGCGCCGCTCGTGGTCATCGCCCTGGTGGCCAGTGCCATCGCGGCGTTCTTCTACCTGCGGGTCATCGTGCTCATGTACTTCTCCGAGCCGGCGGCCGATGGCCCGACCGTGGCCGTGCCCGGCCTGCTGACCACGATCTCGCTGGCCATCGCCACCGCGGCGACGGTCCTGCTCGGCGTCGCTCCGGGCGCGGTCCTCGACCTGGCCGACCGGGCCGCGCTGTTCGTCGGCTGATGGTAGGTACACCACCGTGACCGGTCGGGCCGGCGTCTGGATCGACCTCGCCGACCCAGAACTGCGCTGCGCGATCACCCAGGGGCTCGACCAGGTCGAGGCTCTGTTGCGGGACTCGCTGGCGCACCGCGACCCGTTCGTGCAGGAGACCTCGCGACACCTCATGCTGGCCGGCGGCAAGCGCTTCCGGCCGCTGTTGGTGCTGCTGGCAGCCGCGGTGGGTGAGGTTGGGCGACCGGGCGTCGTACCGTCCGCAGTCGTCGTCGAGCTGACCCACCTGGCCACGCTGTACCACGACGACGTGATGGACGAGGCCGCCGTACGCCGCGGTGCCCCGAGTGCCAACCTGCGGTGGGACAACACAGTGGCCATCCTCACGGGCGACCTGCTCTTCGCCCGGGCGTCGGACATCCTCGCCGATCTCGGACCGGAGGCTGTGCGGCTGCAGGCCCGGACCTTCGAGCGGCTCGTCACCGGCCAGATCCGCGAGACCGTCGGGCCCGCCGCAGGCGACGAGCCCATCGAGCACTACCTGCGGGTGGTGGCGGAGAAGACCGGCTCGCTGATCGCCACCGCGGCCCGCTTCGGTGGACTCTTCGGCGGGGTCGAACCCGCCGTCGTCGAGGCGCTCACCGGGTACGGCGAACTGATCGGGATCGCCTTCCAGCTCTCCGACGACATCATCGACATCGCCTCGGAGGTCACCGACCTGGGCAAGACCCCGGGAACCGACCTGCGCGAGGGCATCCGGACACTGGCCATGCTGCACGCCATGGCCGGGACCGACCCCAGTGAGGCCCGGCTGCGCGAACTGCTGGCCACCGAACTCACCGACGACGCGGCGCACGCGGAGGCGCTGGCGCTGCTGCGCCGCTCACCAGGGCTGGATCGGGCGCGCGAGGTGCTGGCCGGCTACGCCGCGCAGGCCCGAGCCACCCTGCAGGAAGTGCCACCGGGGCCTGCTCGGGACGCGCTCACCATGCTGTGTGACTTCGTGGTCAGCCGGACCGGCTGAGTCTGGTCCCTAACGACTAGATGATCAATTCCAAGGGGTGCTTCGGCGCGTTGCGCCCTGATTGAGGGCGAGGGTGCCCAGGATCGGCGTTGCTTACCCAACGTCGAGCTGGAGGCTCTCGTGGACGCTGACCTGGACACCC
>JACCSC010000091.1 GCA_013813215.1 Geodermatophilaceae bacterium
TGCCGATCACGGCCTGGATGACGATGCCCTCGTAGAGGGTCTCGAAGAGCTTGCTGATGCCACCGAGGAAGACACCCTCGATGGCGGCGTAGGCCAGGATCGCGGCCGGGTTGGTGATCTGCTTGAACGCGATGACCAGGCCGAGCACGAGGCCGATCAGCGCCGCCGGGAGGGCCACCACGATCGCGTTGTCCGGCGCCAGGGTGAACATCACCAGAGCGGCGACCACGATCACGGTGCCGACGGTGGCCGCGGTGCGGACGACGACGTCGTCCAGCGTCATGTACTGGGTGGGCGCCTGCGGGCCGTAGGGGGCCGGCGGTGCGCCGTACGGCGGCGGCTGGCCGTAGGGCTGCTGGTTCGGGGCGCCGTACTGCTGGTTCGGGGCGCCGTACTGCTGGTTCGGCTGCGGCGGGGCGTTCCAACTGGCGTACCCGCCCGAAGCGGGGACTGTGGGTATGCCGCCGCCCTTACGGCTGAATACCGGGTTGCTCACGTCGACTCCTTCGCCGCACGGTGGACTTGCACCCACAGTAACGCCGAGGGGGTGCCTGCCGTTCCCCGCCCAGACCAGAATCCAGTCCATGAACTGGACTCTCGAGCTGGTCAGCATCCCGGTCACCGACGTCGAACGCGCCAAGCAGTTCTACGCCGAACTGCTGGGGTTCGTCGTCGACCATGACACCACCGTCAGCGAGCAGACCCGGATCGTGCAGCTGACGCCGCCAGGGTCGGGATGCTCGATCTGCATCGGGACCGGCTTCGTCGACATGGCTCCAGGGGCGCTGCGCGGGCTGCAGCTGGTCGTCAGGGACATCCGCGCCGCCCGGGCCGAACTGTCCGGCCGCGGCGTCGACGTCAGCGAGGTCATGGTCTTTGCCGCCGAAGGCCTGCGCCCAGCTGCGGCCGACGACGCGCTGAACAACGTGGGCTTCTGCTTCTTCAGCGACCCCGACGGCACAGGCTGGGCGGTGCAGCAGATCGACAATCGCGGGTAGGCGGTACCCCCGGTCGGATTCGAACCGACACTGGAGCCCTTTTAAGGGGCCTGCCTCTGCCGTTGGGCTACGGGGGCCGACCAGATCAGCGTAGGGCGCCACGTACCCGAATCCCCCGTTTCCGTTGCCGTGCGTACCGTTTCGGGGACAGGATCACCTCGCACCCAGCCCCGTGCTGCCCGAGGAGGGAACCCGCATGAGTTCGACCATCGATGCCGCCGCGATAGATCAGGTCCTGCAAGACGCCGTCGACTCCGGCGCCGTACCCCATGTGGCCGCGATCGCGGCGAACCGTGACGGGGTCATCTACGAGGGCGGTGCCGGCCCGCGTGAGCCCGGGAGCAGTGACCAGGTCTCGGTCGACACCCACTTCCGGATCATGTCGATGACCAAGATGGTCGCGACCACCGCGGCCCTGCAGCAGGTGGAGAAGGGCACGCTGGACCTCGACGCGCCGGTCTCGCAGTACTGCCCCGAATTCGCCGACCTGCAAGTGCTCGACGGCTGGGACGGCGACACACCCCGGCTGCGCGCCCCGGCCAGCCAGGCCACTGTGAAGCACTTGGTCACCCACACCTCCGGGCTGGGCTACTGGTTCTGGAACGCGGAGCTGGTCCGCTGGGAGGCCGCCACCGGTACGCCGAACGTTTTGCCCGGGTCGAACGACTGCTTCAAGGCGCCGCTGCTGGCCGACCCCGGGACACGCTTCATCTACGGCATCAACACCGACTGGCTGGGCAAGGTCGTCGAGGCGGTCAGCGGCACGACCCTGGACGTCGCCGTCAAGGAGGGCATCACCGGCCCGCTCGGGATGAACGAGACCGCCTTCCTCATGAACGACACCCAGCGCACCGGCTCGACACCGGTCCACGTCAAGGGCGAGGACGGCTGGACCTCGATCGGTGAGGTACTCAACCAGCAACCCGACTGGTGGGCCGGTGGGCACGGGCTGTACTCGACGCCGCGGGACTACATCCGGTTCGAGCGGGCGCTGCTGCGCGGCGGGGAGCTGGACGGCGAACGGATTCTGCAGGAATCCACGGTGCAGGCGGCGTTCACCAACCAGATCGGGGACCTCGACTTCCCCGCCGAGATCCCTACCGCTGACCCGGGGGCGACGCACAGCTTCAACGCCGGGCCGGGTTACAAGTGGGGGTACGGGCTGCTGCTCAACACCGAGGACATCCCCGGCATGCGGCGCGCGGGCTCCGGCGCCTGGGCCGGCTTGTGCAACACGCATTTCTGGATCGACCCGACGACCGGGATCTGCGCTTCGATCTACAGCAACTTCCTGCCGTTCGTCCCACCGGAGGCGATGGCCATGTACGCCTCGTACGAGAAGGCGCTGTACGCCGCCCTGTGATCACACCGCGCGCCTGCGTTACCGCAGGGGCTGGTGTGACTAACGTGACTCGCCGTGAGGCGTACCCCTCGCCCTAGCCCGGTGTTCGTCGCGGCGCTCGTCGTCGCGCTGGCCTTCACCCTGCTCGGCAAGCAGGCCGCCCCGGCGCTCGGTGCGGTGGCCGACGGGCCGGCCCGACCGGCCGGCCCGAACGTCGAGATCGCGGCGTTGCGGCCCGGGGAACGCCCGCCGCAGTTCGTCTTGTTCTCCTTCGACGGTTCCGGGTCGCACGAGAAGTGGCGGCGCTTCCTCGCCACTGCCGACCGGGTCGGCGCGCAGTTCACCGGCTTCCTGTCCGGGACGTACCTGCTGACGAACGACAACGCCGAGCAGTACACCGGACCCGGGCATGCAGCCGGCAAGTCCTCGATCGGCTTCGGCGGTACGCCGCAGGACCTGGCCGTGCTGATCCGCGACCTGAACACTGCCTACCTGCGTGGCCACGAGATCGGCTCGCACTACAACGGCCACTTCTGCGATGGCGCCGACCCCAGCGGCAACGACTGGACCACCGCGCAGTGGTCGGCCGAGATGGACGCGTTCGCGCGGCTGTTCACCGACCACCGTGCCCTCAACGGACTGGCCGGACTGCCGCGGCTGATCGTGCCGGCCGCCGCGATCCAGGGCGGGCGCACGCCATGCCTGGAGGGCGAGCCCGAGGTGTTCTTCCCCGCCGCGCGGGCCCACGGAATGACCTACGACAGCAGCCGCCCGGTGACCGGCCTGATCTGGCCGCAACGCCTGCACGGTCTGTGGGAGTTCGGGATGCCGGTCGTTCCGGTGGCCGCGACCGGCGGCAAGAACATCGCCATGGACTACAACTTCTGGGTCCAGCTGAACGACGCGCGCGACGAGCCGGAGCGGGCCGCGGAGTTCGCCGCCGCCGTGCTCGAGACCTACGAGCAGATGTACGCCGCTGCGTACGACGGCAACCGGGCGCCGCTGGTGATCGGGAACCACTTCAACAACTGGAGCGGTAACGCGTTCAACCCGGCGGCGGAGCAGTTCATGGCCGAGGTCTGCGACAACCCCGAAACCGTCTGCACGACCTACCAGAACGTCATCGCCTGGATGGAAGCGCAGGATCCCGACGTGCTGGCCGAGCTGGTGGCCCGACCGCCGTCGGGGAGCTAGCCCGGGCCAGCGCTCACGCGCCGGCCAACGCCCGAGCCACGCCGCCCATGGACATGATGACGTCGGCCAATGCTCGCCCCTCCACCCGCAGCCAATGGTGGACTTGCTCCGCCGACAGCGCCGCGAGCAGTACCGCGCTTCGCACGTCGGCATCGTGGCTGCCGGCCTGCTGGAGCAGGTAGTGACAGTGCTGGCGCCAGAAGGCGTGCGCGCCGATCCGTAGTCGCGCGCCGGCGCTGGACGTCTCGGACATCAGGGCCAGGTCGAGCTGGCGGTCGAGCATAGACAGGTAGGCGCTGACGAACGCGGTGAGCCGTGCCACCGGGGACGCGTCCGGACCGAGCGGCGCCGGCCCGGACAGGATCGACTGCTGCAGCTCACGTTCCCGCTCGTCCAGAAGCGCGACCGCCAGCCCGCCCTTGTCGGTGAAACGTCGGTACAGCGTGCCCTTGCCGACCCCCGCCGCCGCGGCCACGTCGTCCATCGTCACGCCGGCAACACCGCGCTCGGCGAAGAGCCGCTCGGCCGCGCTGAGCACGCGCAGCCGGTTGCGGGCGGCGTCGGCGCGCTCGCGAACCGCGCCCCCCTCGAGCAGGGGGAGTTCCGCGCGGCAGGGCTCGACGTCCGGTCCGACGGTTGACGATCCGGACTGCAGTCCAGTACGTTTCCCAGGCATGAATCGGACTCTAGTCCGAATGCGTGTCGAGCTGAAGAACCGCCCCACACTCCGCTACCAGAAAGGCACCCCATGACCGACAAGATCAGTCGCCTCGAGCTCCGCCGCCTCATCGACGGCGGGACCGTGACCGTCGTCGACGCGCTCCCCGCGAGCTACTACGCGAGGCAACACCTGCCTGGCGCGGTAAACCTCGTCGAGGACGAGGTCGACGTGCGCGCGGCGGACCTCCTGCCCGACAAGTCCGCGCCGATCGTCACGTACTGCTCGAACACCGCCTGCCACAACAGCCAGGCCGTGGCAACCCGCCTGGCCAACCTCGGCTACACCAACGTGCGCAAGTACGCCGAGGGCGTCCAGGACTGGGTCGAGCACGGCTTGCCGACCGGGAGCACGGTCCGGGCCTGAGGCAAGGGCGGGCCTCGGACCCAGCCGTCAGCGCGCCGCCCGCTCGAACTGGGCCCGCGGGTGCTGCAGCTGGCCGAGGGAGATCACGTCCCGACGGAACAGGAAGGCCAGGGTCCAGTCGGCCAGCACCCGCACCTTGCGGTTGAGCGTCGGTATCCGGCTCATGTGGTACGTCCGGTGCAGGAACCAGGCCGGGAAACCCTTCACCTTGACGCCGTACACCTGGGCCACCCCCTTGTAGAGGCCGAGGCTCGCCACCGACCCGACGTACTTGTGCTTGTACGTCGTCGCCCGTCCGCCCTGGATCACCCGGGCGATGTTGTCGCCCAGATGGCGCGCCTGCCGTACTGCATGCTGGGCGCTCGGCCCGCACGTGGCGTCGGGGTCCTTGCTCGACAGGTCCGGTACGGCGGCGCAGTCCCCGGCGCCCCAGGCGTCGGCCACGCCGCGGACCTGGAGCTCCGCCGTACACAGCAGGCGTCCCTTGTCGTCCAGCGGCAGGTCGGTCTCGGTCAGCACCGGGTTCGCCTTGACCCCGGCGGTCCAGACGATGGTGTCGCAGTCGTACTCGTCGCCGTCGGAGAGCACCACGTGCCCGCCGACCATCGAGTTCACCCTCGTGTTGAGCCGGATGTCCATGCCGCGGCGGACAAGCTCCCGCACGGTGTAGGCCCCCATGTCCACGCCCACTTCGGGCAGGATCCGGCCGGTGGCCTCTATCAGCACCCAGCGCATGTCCTGGGTCCGCAGCGTCGGGTAGTAGCGCTTGACGGCGTAGCGGGCCAGGTCCTCCAGCTCGGCGAACGCCTCGATGCCGGCGTACCCCCCGCCGATGAACGTGAACGTGAGCGCACAGCGGCGCTGGGCCGCGGTTTCCGGGTCGTCGCCGGTCAGCGAGGCCGCGACATCGAGCCGGGAGAGGACCTGGTTGCGCAGCAGGATGGCCTCGCCGACGGTCTTGAAACCGATCCCCACGTCGGCCAGGCCGGGGATCGGCAGGGTCCGCACGACCGAGCCGGCGGCCATGACGAGGATGTCGTACCCGATCTGCTCGGGGTTGCCCTCCGAGGGCTCGACCGTCGCCACCCGCCCTGCGTGGTCTACCCCCGTGACGGTTCCGGTGATCACCCGGCAGTGCTTGAGGGTGCGGCGCAGCGGTACGACGACGTGCCGCGGCTCCACCGAGCCGGCCGCGGCCTCGGGTAGGAAGGGCTGGTAGGTCATGTGGGGCTGCGGATCGACGACGGTGATGTCGGCCGCTCCGCGGGACAGCCGCTTGCGCAGCTGCATCGCGGTGTAGAGCCCGACGTATCCTCCGCCGACGATCAGGATGTGCGGGCGCACCTTCATGCCCCCGAGGCTACGTCCGCGCCCAGCGGCGGACGACGGCAGGCAGGCCGAGCAGCAATCCGGCGACCAGCAGGCCGCCGAGGACGAGCGCCGTGGAGTTGGGCTGGCCGTCCAGGGGTGCGGTGAGGGCGACGGCGCCCATGCCGATCGCCGCGGCCAGGGCCGAAGTGCCCGTCCAGTGCCGCAGCACGGTCCCGTGCACCCCGCCGCCGGCCGGTACGACGGCCGCCAGCGCCGCCGCGCGGTGGACGAGGAAACCGGCCAGCCCGAACCCGACGGCGTGCAACCAGCCGGGATCCTCCACGGCGGCCAGCCACTCCAGGACGCCGAGGGCGAGCAGGAGCAGTGGGGCGCTCGAGCCCGGCGCGCGGACGGCCTGGACGCCGGCCACGGCCCCGAGCAGCGCCACCAGCCCGGCGAAGGACCACGGGGTCGGGGCCGGCAGCAGGAGGAAGGCCGCCGCGGCCACGGCCAAGACGACGCGCGGGATCATCGGCGCACCGTGTCCAACCGGTCCCGAATCAGGCCGGTGCGGCAGACAGTGGTCCCGACACGCGGACAGACCGACCCGGTGTGAGCGTGTCGGGACCAGTTGCCTCCACCGGCGCTCTCCTGGGGACCGGTTTCGGCAGGCCGCAGGCTCGGCACCGGGCCGCTCATCGGCGTACCCGCGGCGCGGAACCGGCCCGCGCCAGGTCGCGGAGGACGAGGTCCAGGCTGCCCTCACCGCGCCAGGGCACGATCGGGACACCGAGTTCAGCGAGCCGGTGCAGGCGGGTCGCCCGCTGCAGCCGCCACAACCGCAGCGCCAGCCCGGTCCACTCCGTTTCCTCGGCCGGTGCCGCATCCGCGGGCAGGGTGTCCACCACGACCAGCGGATGACCGCGCCGGAACAGGGCAGCCGCCCGCTCGTACACCGTCCGGCCGACCATCGGGCTGAGCAGCACCACCAGGGCCCGCGGGTCCAGCCCGTGCGAGTCGAGCAGTTCGGGTTCACTGCCGCGGCGCGAGGGCGGGTGCAGGTCGAGCAGCGCGTCGAGCAGCCGGGTGAGCTGGCGCCGGCCGGTGGCCGAGGGCAGCGTGAGAACCCGCTCGGACTGGGCGATCAGGCCCACCCGGTCCCCCAGGCGCAGGTAGAACCGGGCCAGCGCGGCGGCGGCCCGCACGGTCACATCGATCCCGCTGGCCCGGCCGTCGATCCCGCCGCTGTGCCCGGCGTCATAGCGCCCGTCGAGCAGCAGCACGACCTCCGCGTCCCGCTCGGCCACGGTGGCGTTGACGTGCAGCTGGTCGGTGCGCAGCGACACCCGCCAGTTGATCCGGCGCAGCCGGTCCCCCGGGGCGAACGGCCGGATGCCGGACAGCTCGGCGCCCTCGCCGGGCCGGGCCGAGCGGTGGACGCCGACCGCGCCCCTGGCCTGCGGCACCTCGGATGCACCCCAGAAGGGGTCGCTACGGGGCAGCACCCGTAGCGGCCGGGACTCCACCTCGTGGGGCCCCCAGCGCAGCAGGCCGTCGGCGGCCAGCGCCGTGACCAGGGCCGGTCCCACCCGGTGGCGACCCCACCGGCGCACCGTCAGGGCGACCTCGACCCCGGCCGGCTCCCCCGGCGTCGGTCGTACTGCGTATCCCCCGGGTCCCCCGCTCGTGGGTGCCACCCACTGCCCGCCGGCCAGCACGACGGACACCACATCGGCGCCCGGCGCCAGCACGGTGACCGCCGCCGAGAGCTCGTCTCCCTCGGTCGGCACGTCGGTCGACAACGTCAGCCGCGCCTGCGGCAGCCCGGGTGGGCGACGGAGCAGGCCGACGACGGTGGCCAGCACCAGCGGCCCGGCCAGGTAGAGCAGGTCCGGCCGGCGGAACAGGACGGCGAGCAGGCCGAGACTGGTCCCGGCGGCCACCGCTCGGAACAGCGCCGCCGTGGGCATCCAGGCCGGCACCGCGGCGCTCAGCGGACCACCTTGGGTCCGCGCCGGCCCTCGCCCTGGTCCTCGCCGTCACCGGGCAGTCGGCTGGCCGGGACCGGCACCGAGTCCAGGACCACGCGGGCGACCTGGTCAGCAGACACCCGCTGCATCCAGGTCTCGGGGCGCAGGGTCAGTCGGTGCGCGAGCGCGGCGACGCCGACGTCCTTGACGTCCTCCGGTACGACGTAGTCCCGGCCGCGCAGCACGGCCAGGCCCCGGGCCGCGAGCAGCAGGGCCAGGGCACCCCGGGGGGAGGCTCCGACCTGCACTTCCGGCCGGGTCCGACTCGTCGCGGCGAGCGTGACGCAGTAGCGGCCCACCGATTCCTCGACCGTGACCCGCTCGACGCAGCGCCGCATGGCCCGCAGGCCCGCCGCGTCGGTGACCGCCGGCAGCGTGATTTCCTCCCGCTGGCGCTGCACCCGCCGGGCCAGGACGAGCCACTCGCCGTCGGCGTCCAGGTAGCCGAAGGGCACCCGCAGCAGGAACCGGTCGAGCTGGGCCTCGGGCAACGGGTAGGTGCCCTCGTACTCGACGGGGTTGGCGGTGGCCAGCACGCAGAACGGGTCCGGCAGCGGGAACGTCGTGCCCTCCACCGTGACCTGGTGCTCCTGCATCGCCTCCAGCAGGGCGGACTGCGTCTTGGGCGGGGTGCGGTTGATCTCGTCGGCCAGCAGCAGGCCGGCGAACACCGGGCCGGCCCGGAACTCGAAGTCCGAGATCCGCTGGTCGAAGACGAACGAGCCGGTCACGTCGGCCGGGAGCAGGTCGGGGGTGAACTGCAGCCGGCGGAAGTCCAGGCCCAGGGTCTGGGCGAAGGACCGCGCGGCCAGGGTCTTGCCGAGTCCGGGGAAGTCCTCCAGCAGCACGTGCCCGCCGGCCAGGATCGCGGCCAGCACCAGCTCCAGTTCGCGACGCTTGCCCACCACGGCCCGGCCGACACCGTCCAGGACGTCGGCGGCGAGGCGCGCCACCTCGGGGACCGAGAGTTCGGTGGGGGTGGTGATCGGCTCGCTCATGCCCGCCATCCTCGCCGTACGGCGCTCACCGGGTCCGGCCGCCACCATCGGCGGGCTGGGTGTTCAGCTGCTCCAACTCCTCGATCCAGGACGCGATCTGGGCGCGCCCGGTGGGCACCGAGGCCGGTGGTGCGGTGAGCAGCTGCCACAGCCCGGGTCGGACCAGCCGCTCGATCTGCGCTCGGTGCGCCGGCCAGTGCAGGCCGTGGCGCTGCCGGAGCAGGTCCGTGGCGATCGCGCTGAGCGCCGGGCGGACCCGGTGGTCGAAGCGGTCCTGGTCGTCGACCGCGGATCCGAGCAGCGCCTCGAGCCCGGACAGGTCGGCGAAGGCGGCTTGGCCGCCCTGGGCCCGGCCGGGTGGATCGGGCACGAGATGACCCAGGTCGTCGACCGGCAGGGTCCGGAGCACCGCCCATGCGGTAGCGGCGACGAGCCCGGCGGCGAGGCACACCACGAGCGGTACCGGCACCTCGTAGAGCAGGGTGAGCGCGTAGCCGAAGCCGCCGACAGCGAGCCCGGCGACGAACACGCCGGCCACCAGGTTGGCGGCGGCGAGTCGCCTGGTCCCCCGGGACGGTTGCATCGGGGTCGGCGACGGGGTGGTGTCCGGCCGCGTCCGCGAGCGGCCGACGGCCGAACGCACGCCACGACGCCGGTTCGACGCCGGCCGGCGCTCGTTCACAGCCGGACCCCGCTGCCGAGTTCCGCCTGCAGGACGGCGAGTTCGCGTCGAGCCGCGGCCCGCAGGTCGGCGCCGAGCTGGTGGTCGGAGAAGCGGGCCTCGCGGTAGAGGTCGGCCAAGCGGAGCAGCGGCGGCTCGGAGATCAACTGCTCGCGGGCCAGTCGGGCGGCGTACTCGGCGGCGGTCTCGGTCTCCCGGACCTGCGTTCCGGCCGCCTGCCCGGCACGTTGCAGCAACAGCCAGCAGGCGACGACAGCCTCCCGCGCGGCGCCCTGCTCCAGCAGGACCCGGGCCTCGGTGACCGCCGCCGGGAACTCCGCGGCGCTGCTCTCGGACCGGCCGGCGCGGCCGCGGGTGACCCGTTCGATCATGCGCAGCCGCCAGGAATCCCGGATCCACCACACCGCGAACCACACGCCGATCGCCATGACGACGGCAAAGCCGGCGAGGAAGAACAGCGTGATGCCCTGCAGCGCCGGGATGCTGGCCAGCGCCTCGTTCTCCTCCTCGCGGGCCTGCTCCTCCGCGCTGTCCGGCGTGGCCAGCCCCGGCGTCGCCGTCGCAGTGGCGGTGGGCGTGACGGCGGCCGGCGGCCGGGGTGCGGCGTACGGCCCAGCACGCGCCACTGCCGCGACGAGCACCACGAGCAGGACCCCCGCGAGGAGCAACGGCAGGCGGCGCCAGACGGAACCGCTCACGTGGCCAGCTTCAGGGCCTGGGCGAACACGGTGTCCAGCATCGGCTCGGTGAGCCGGCCGGTGAAGGTGTTCTGCTGGCTGACGTGGTAGCAGCCCAGCACGGACAGGGTGCCAGCGTGCACCTGGACGCCGTGCCCGAACGCCGGCCGCGGGCGCGGCACCGGAACGCCAATGGCGGCCAAGGCCGGCCACAACGCCGTCCAGCCGAAGCCACCCAGCACGACGATCACCCGCAGCGTGTCGCGCAGCAGATGCAGCTCCTGCTGCAGCCACGGCCGGCAGGTGTCCCGCTCGGCTGGCGTAGGCGCGTTGGCCGGCGGTGCGCAGCGGACCGCAGCGGCGACGCGCACGCCGAACAACTCCAAGCCGTCGTCGGCCGACACCGACGTGGGCTGGTTGGCCAGCCCGCAGCGGTACATCGACGCGAACAGCCAGTCCCCGCTGCGGTCGCCGGTGAACACCCGGCCCGTCCGGTTGCCACCGTGCGCGGCCGGGGCGAGCCCGACCACGGCGATCCGGGCGTCGGCTGGCCCGAGGCCGGGCACCGGACGGCCCCAGTAGTCATCCCCGGCGTACGCCGCCCGCTTCGTCCAGGCCACCTCCTCACGCCAGGCCACCAGCCGCGGGCAGGCCCGGCACTGGGTGACACCCGCGTCGAGGGTGTCGAGGTCAGGGACGGCCGCAGCCTGACGCCGGACCGAGTCCGCGTCGCTCGCGGCAGTGATCGGCACGTGCCCCCCTCCACGACGATCAGGTCACCTGATCATCGACGGTCCCACCGAACGGCACAACGCGCGGGCTGCGCCCTGCGCCGGGAGGCGGCATGATCGGTGCCGGCAGGACGCATCGTGACACCGGGCAGCAGGGAGCAGTGACTGTGGCGGGAGCACTCGGCAAGGTCGGCTGGAAGGTCATCGGCTACGGGTTCGCCATCCCCACCGGCATCCTCGTGCGCAAGGTGATCCAGGCGAGCTGGACGTCGGTCGTCGGCTCGGACCCCCCGAAGAACCCCGAGGCACCGGGCACGGAGTGGAAGGAGGCCATCGCCTGGGCGGCCGCCTCCGGGGTGGCCATCACCGTGGGTCGGATGGTCGCCTCCGCGGGGGCGGCGAAGGCGTACAAGACGCTGACCGGCCACCTTCCGCCCGGCCTCGAAGAGGGCGGTCCCTGACCTACCGCGCGGCCAGGCCGAGGGCGATGCCGTCCAGGATGTCGTGCTCGCTGACGGTCACCTCGTCGATCTCCAGGGCGTCCATCAGCACGCGCAGCACGAGCGCGCCGCCGCCGATCACGTCGACCCGGCCCGGATGCATCACCGGCAGGGCCGCCCGGCGCTCCCGGCTCATCGTGAGCAGGCCGGAGGTCACCGACCGGACCCGGCCGACCGGGATGACGCTGCGGTGAATCCGCTCGGCGTCGTACGCCGGGAGCTCCAACGCCAGCGCCGCGACGGTGGTGACCGACCCGGCGAGGCCGACGAACGTCCGCGCCTGTTCCACCGGCACGGACCGCCGGATCGCCGCGATCGCTGCCCTGATGTCGGCCTCGGCCGCTCCGACCTGGTCCGGGCTCGGCGGGTCGTCGCGCAGGTGCCGCTCGGTGAGCCGGACACAACCGACGTCGACGCTCAGGGCCGCCAGGACGCCGTCGGAGGAGCCGAGAACCACTTCGGTGGAACCGCCGCCGATGTCGGTCACGAGCACCGGCTCGCGTACCCCGGGTAGTCCGGACACAGCGCCGGCAAAGGAGAGTTCCGCCTCCTCGCGGCCGCCGATGACCTCCGGCTCGACCCCGAGCGTCGCCAGCACCATGGCCTCGAACTCCGACCGGTTGGCCGCATCGCGGGTCGCGCTGGTGGCCACCATGCGTACGGCGTCAACATCGAGTTCGGCGATCCGTCCGGCGTACGCCGCCAGCGCAAGTCGAGTTCGCTCCAGAGCCTGGGGCGCCAGCCGCCCGGTGCGGTCGACGTCCTGCCCGAGCCGGACGATCGTCATGCTGCGCTCGACATCGCGCAGCACACCGTCCTCGCCATCGGCGACGAGCAGCCGCAACGAGTTCGTGCCGCAGTCGACGGCCGCCACCCTCGTCACGGCTGGACGCACGGGCCGGCCGCCCACCACTCGGGCAGCTCGGCCAGCGCCTCGTCGCCGAAGGGGTTCACTCCCGATCCCACCGCCAGGCTGTGCGCCACCAGCGCGTGCAGGCACTTCACCCGGGTCGGCATTCCGCCCGCGGTCTCCCGCGTCGGCAGCGCCCCGAGGGCGTCGCGGCGGCGCAGGTAGTCCGCGTGCGCGTCGGCGTACCGCTGGGCCAGCGCCTCGTCGGTCCGCAGCCGCTCGGTCATCCGGGCCATCGTCCCGGACGCCTCCAGGCGGCCGATCGCCGAGGCCGCCCGTGGGCAGGTGAGGTAGTACGTCGTCGGGAACGGGCTGCCGTCCGGGAGGCGGGGGGCGGTCGCGATCACGTCGGGCCGGCCGCACGGGCAGTGGTGCGCGACGGTGAAGGCGCCGCGCGGCGGACGGCCCAGTTGGGCCGCGACGATCTCCTCGTCGGAGGCCACCGCGGGCCGGCTCAGCCGGAGTCCGCGCGGCGTACCGACTCGCCCAGCCGTTCCAGCCAGGACTCCCCGTCGCCGGCGGCCGCGGTGTCCTGCTCCGGGTCGGCGGTGGTCGGCTCCGGCTCGCCGTCGACGACGACGAAGATCCGGTCGCCGGGCATCGCGTAGTTCAGCCGCTCCCGCGCCTGCTGCTCGATGTAGGCCGGGTCCTGCAGCTGGCGCTGCCGTTCCTCCAGCGCCTCGACCCGCGCCCGGGTCTCCCGACGGTCCTGCTCCAGGGCGGCGATCTCGGTGCGCTGACCGACGTACTCCTTGATCGGGTAGGCCAGGCTCAGGACGAGGGCGATGACGACGATGCCGAGGATCACCGCCCGCCCGGTCAGCCCCGCGGGAGGCCGGCGGCGCAGCCGGGCCTGCGCGGTCGCGGTGGCCCGGGTCGGCCCGGGCC
>JACCSC010000120.1 GCA_013813215.1 Geodermatophilaceae bacterium
AGCCGGGTCGCCAGCACCGCTCGGTCTGGGTGCTCGCGGTGCAGCGCCTGCAACAGCATGACGACCTGCTCGGGGCTCTTGCCGGCGCCGTAGACGACCTCCGGGTCGCCGGTACGAGCCGCTCGGCCGGTGTCGGCCCGCGCGAAGCCGAGGTCGAGGAAGGCGTCAGGGGCAGCGGGCACAGCGCATGGTGCCTCAGCCGAAGCACGGCAGGCAATGCGCCCTCAGGTGGCACTAGGAGGGCCGAGCGTCCGCAGCGCAAGCTGCGCAGCCTCCTCCACCGACAGCCCCCGGCCGCCCTGGACCCCGAGCCGCCACTCCGTCTCGCCGAGGACCGCGCGTGCATGGGCCATGAACGGCGCCCCGAGCTCTGCGTCGGGGACCATCACCCGCGTTGACATCTCGGCGTACGCCGCCTCGCTCGCGCCGGACAGCACCGCAGCGGTCTGTGCGTGACCGCTCACGGAGGCGAGGACGGCAAACGCCGCGACCGCCTCAGCTGCGCCCCACCGCTCCTCCAGGTCGAGAAATGTGCGGGTTGCTGCGGCGAAGCGAGCCGCAGCCTCCTCGACCTTGCCCCAGATCAGGAAGGCGTAACCCAGCTCAATCAGCGAGTGGGCGGCGAAGTGCCGGTCGCCGGCGGCGTCATGACCCGCAACCGCCTCCTCCAACACCTCCACAGCACGTCGTGGGGCACCCTGCCGGAGCAGCACGGTGCCCAGGTTGAGCAGCGAAGTGGCGACGTGCCAGCTCGCGTTGCTCGCTCGCGCGAGTTCGAGCGCCTCCTCGAGCAGTGGCAGGGCATCGGCGAACCGTCGTTGAGCGATCGCGACGTGCCCGAGGATGGTGAGCGCGTTGCGACAGTCGAGTGCGGCCTCAGGCGCTGTCGACCGCTTGAGCAACTCCTCCCCGTAAGCGGTCGCGGCCGGCACGTCACCCCGCTGGTAGCTGAGCCAGGCTGCGCCCCAGAGTGCATTCGCCCGGGACGGCGAGTCGTCGGCCTCCGGTAGGTCGAGTGCTCGCTGGATCCAGATCCGGCCTTCCTCGAAGGCGCCTTCAAGCCTCCAGAACATCCACAACGCGCCAACGGCCCGGAGCGCCACCTCAGGGTCGGCACGCGCCTGGGTTGCCGATCCCAGGGCAGCGCGCAAGTTCGCCACCTCGTCCCGTAGCGACCTCCGGATCTCGCCCTGTCGGCTGCCGAGCAGCAGCGGCGCGGCTGTCGCGGCAAGCTCGGCATAGAACTCCGCGTGCCGCCGCGCGACGGCATCGGCCTCGGGGGAAGCGGCGAGTTGCTCGGCGGCGTACTCGCGGATGGGGTCGAGGAGACGCCAACGCGCCGGCGTCGTGGCGGGATCGGGCTCGACCAATCCGTGCTCGCACAGCCGGCTGATCGCCGCGATCACGCGGTCGGCGGCACAGACCTGTTCAGCGGCGTTGAGCGTCCATCCCCCCGCGAACGCCGCCAGCCGGCGGAACACCGCTTGGTCGCCTGCGCCAAGAAGATCGTGGCTCCAGCTGATCGTGCTGCGCATCGTCCGCTGCCGCTCGGGGAGGTCGCGCTCACCGTCGGTCAACACCTCCAGCGGTCGCTCGAGCTCGAAGCTCAGGAGGTGGAGCGGCATGTGCCGGACCCGTGAAGCTGCGAGCTCCAAGGCAAGTGGCACACCGGCGAGGGGGCGGCAGATGTCGGTGACCAGCCTGGCGGCGTCACCATCCTCGAGATTGAGCCCGGGCCGTGCGGACCTCACCCGCTCTCTGAAGAGCTCTGCCGCCACCGGCTCCGGCAGCGCGTCGAGTGGCTGCTCCCTTTCGCCGCGGACACGTAGTGGCGCCCGGCTGGTGACGAGGATTCGCAGATGTGTAGCCCTGTCGAGCAGAACCCCCAGGGCGGGGGCGGCACCGAGCAGCCGCTCGAACGTGTCGAGCACCAGCAGCGTCCTGCGCTGGTCGAGCACGCGTGCCAGCACTGCCGGAAGCTCCTCCCCCGCTGCTGCGCCGACACCCAGCGCGGTGGCCACCGTCGCCAGAAGCAGCTCGGACTGGAGCAGCCCGGCCAGAGGCACCCAGACCACCCGTCCCGGTTCGTCGCTCTCGATGCGCCAGCAGACCTCGGCTGCCAGGCGGGACTTCCCGACGCCACCCGTCCCCGTGATCGTCAGCAGACGGGTGCTCTCGTCGGTCAGTGCGTCCAGGACCTGGTCGAACTCGGTTTCGCGCCCGAGCATCGAGGTACGTCGAAGGTTGCGCCAGTCGGTGCCCCACACCGGTCCGGTGGAGGTCACGGACGTGGAGCGCGCAGGTCTGGCTGCGGCCTCGAACACGGCAGCGTCGGCCGGGCCGAGTCCGAGTGCATCGGCGAGAGACCGAGCGGTGACGGCGTACACGTGTCGGCGCAGGCCGCGCTCGATGTCGCTGACCGCCCGTTCACTGATCCCGGCACGCCCCGCGAGCTCCGCCTGCGTGAGCCCGGCCGAGGCGCGATGCGCGCGGAGCTGTTCGGCGAAAAGTGCGCCGCTCATCCAGGTGCCTCAGCAGCCACCGACCGTTCGCCCGACGGGCTGGCACGTCGGTGGGTCAGACGGTGGGAGACGTCGTGGTGTCGGCCGGCCCTCAACGGCACGCTCCTTTCTGTCCCCACTATTCACCCTGGAAGCAGGTCATGATGAGCACCGAGAGCCACAAGACGGTCGTCCGCCGCTACTACGACGAGGTGCTCAACACGGGCAACCTCGCCCTCATCGACGAGCTGGCGACCGACGACTACATCGAGAACGACCCGTTCCCCGGGCAGGGCAACGGGCGAGCCGACCTCAAGGCGCGCGTGGCGGCGCTGCTCGAGGCGTTCTCACCCTGCACTTTCACGATCGAGGATGTTGTCGCCGAGGGCGATCGCGTGGTCGTGCGGTGGAGCAGCAGTGGCACCCACTCCGGCCCGTTCATGGGCATGCCGCCAACCAACCGGTCTTACACGATCTCCGGGATCGACATCCACCGGCTCACCGATGAACGAATGGCTGAGCACTGGCACGTGGTCGACCAGCTCAGCCAGCTGCAGCAGCTCGGCGTGCTCCCTTCACAGGCTCCGGCCTCCTGATCCTGTGGGCACCGAGGTGTCCCGTTGGGGTGACCACGGCCGGCGCCCGGTGCCAGATGCCAGCAACCGAAAGCTGTTCGACCGCACCGTCGGGTGCGCGACAATCGAGATCGCCTGCCCGGCAGCGGACGCATGGGCGCTGGTGGCCGACGTAACCCGCATGGGGGAGTTCAGCCCCGAGTGCGTCGGAGCCCGATGGATCGGCCTCAACCGCGGAGCGCACGTCGGTGCCCGCTTCGAGGGGACCAACCGCGCGCGGACCGCGACCGGCGACCTCATCTGGGTCCGGCCATGCACCGTCGTGGTCGCTGACTCCGGCCGTTCGTTCGGGTTCGTCGTCGGAGACCGCTATGACGGCACCCCGGCGACGCACTGGTTGTATGAGTTCGCCTCGAAGGCCCCCGGCACCTGCCGCGTCACCGTCACGTTCAGCCACCTGCCTGACGGTCTAAGCGGCCTGCGGCTCGTGGCCGACAGCGACCTCGAGAATGCTGCGAACTTGGTCGCCGGTCGCCTGCGGGAACTGACCGAGGGCATGCAGACCACCCTCGGCCGCATGAAGGCAGTCCTGGAGAACTGAGTCGACCGCGTCGGTCGTCGTGGCGCAGTGTCGGCGCGACCGCCGGCGGCGAACGTTCGTCACCCATCATCGGCGGGACGACGGCCATCATCAGCTGCAGGGGTTGTCCGCACCCGCGCACTGCTGCAGGCTGTCACCAACCTGATGGCCGGGTACAACTAGCCTCGGCGCCATGCCCGGAGTGCCGCCGACCCGCTTCGCCTACCTCGGGCCGGCGGCGACGTTCGCGGAGATGGCCCTGCGCACCCTGCCGGCGGCCAGTAAGGGGATCCTGCTCCCGCAGCCGTCGGTCACCGCGGCCCTGGGTGCCGTGCGCTCCGGCGACGCGGACGCCGCAATGGTCCCGCTGGAGAACTCCGTGGAGGGCTCGGTGCCGGCCACGTTGGACGAGCTGGCCGGCGGGGATCCGCTGACGATCACCCGGGAGATCCTGCTGCCGGTCAGCTTCGCGCTGCTCGTGCGGCCCGGCACCCCCAGAGCCGCGATCGCCACCGTGGCGACCCACCCGCACGCCGAGGCGCAGTGCCGGCGCTGGCTGTCGGCGCACCTCGGGCAGGCCGAGGTAGTGCTCACCGCCTCCACGGCGCAGGCCGCCGCCGGGGTGGCGGCCGGGCAGTTCGACGCGGCGGTGGCCGCACCGGTCGCCGCCGAGCACTACCGGCTGACGCCGCTGTCCACCGGCATCGCCGACGTCCCGGACGCCATGACCCGTTTCGTGCTCGTCTCCCGGCCCGGTCCGCCGCCGGAGCCAACCGGCCGGGACAAGACCTCTCTCGTCGCGTTCATCGCCGACGACCACACGGGGGCCCTGCTCGAGGTACTCACCGAATTCGCCGGACGTGGGATCAGCCTGACCCGGATCGAGTCGCGCCCGACCAAGGACCGGATGGGCCGCTACTGCTTCTCGCTGGACTGTGAGGGGCACCTGTCCGAGGCCCGGGTCGGTCAGGCGCTGATGGCGCTGCGCCGGATCTGCGCCGACGTGCGGTACCTCGGGTCGTACCCGCGGGCGGACGTCGTACCGGTCAAGTCGGTGCCGGCGGCCGCGACCGATGCGGCCTTCGCCGATGCCGCGGCCTGGCTGGCGCGCCTACGCGAGGGACGGTCCTAGGGGTTGCCGCCCGCCGAAGGCGGCCCTACAGGTACAGGCCGGTCGACTCCTCGATCCGCGGGGCCGCCACCGCGTGGATGTCGCGTTCGCGCAGGATCAGGTAGTCCTCGCCGCTGACCTCGACCTCGCTCTGGTCGTCCGGGCTGAACAGCACCCGGTCCCCGACCTTGATCGTCCGGACGTGGTTGCCGATGGCCAGGACCTCGCCCCAGAACAGCCGCTTGGCCACCTGCGCCGTGGCCGGGATCAGGATCCCGCCGCTGGAGCGACGCTCGCCTTCCTCGCGCGGCATCCGGGCCAGCACCCGGTCGTGCAGCATCTTGATCGGCAGCTTGTCACCCACGCCTTTGACGCTACCCGTCAGGCCCACCCGAGTTGGTGCAACCGCTCGTCGTCGATGCCGAAGTGGTGGGCGATCTCGTGTACGACGGTGATCGCGACCTCGTCGACGACGTCCTCCCTGCTGTCGCAGACGTCCAGCAGCGCCTTGCGGTAGATGAAGATCCGGTCCGGCAGCTGCCCGCCGTAGTCCCAGCCCCGCTCGGTCAGCGCGATACCTTCGTACAGACCCAGGAGGCTCGGCTCCTCGGAGTTGCGGTCCTCGACGAGCACCACGACGTTGTCCATCAGCCGGGTCAGCTCCGGTGGCAACTCGTCCAGCGCGTCGGACACCAGCTCGTCGAAGTCCGCCGACGACATCCGCAGCATGGGCTCATTCGACCACGGCCGCGACGGCGCTCGGGCTGAGCAGCCGCCGGGCGGCCCGGCCCAGCAGCAGCCGCACGACGAGCGGGTGGAACAGCCGCACCACGGCGAAGTAGGCCCGCCCGGCGCGGGTGCGCAGGTCGACGACCGTGGTCACAGTGACCGTGATCCCGTGGCCGGATTCCACGAGCAGGCCGGCCCGGTAGGCCAGGTGCTTCGTGTCCTCACCGAGCAGGACCTCCTCGTCGCTCTCGGCCAGCCGCGGCCCGGGCCCGGCCTTCCGCAACAGACCGGCGAACATCGCATCGGCCCACACGCGCGGATCCGTGCTCACCCCGATGGGCACGGCGACCGAGTAGGCGTCGGTGTAGTCGACCCGGTCCAACGCGGCGTGGACGAGCGTCGCCCCGGCCGGGACCTGCGTGGCGCGGGTCCGCGGCCCGGACAGCCGGCGCAGCAGCCGCACCCACGGCGAATAGCGATAGGGATGTGCGACGGTGCCGGTCGCAGCGCGTTCGGCGTTGTCGAGCAGGTCCTCGACCACCGCGTCGTGCAGCCAACGCACCACAGCGGGCACCAGCAGGCGCATCCGGCCCATCGGCCGGGCCTCCAGGACATGCCGCAGCACGCAGCTCCTGGCGTCGATTGGCTCGACCTCGAGCGCGTGGAAGCCGGCCAGACCGGTCACCGGATGGAAGCGGAACTCCACGCGCCGACCCGGCTCGTACGCACTGACGACGTATCGGATCTCGTCGTGACCGCCGTCCGCGCCTACGGCCAGTGGCCGATCCAAGCGCATCGGCGGCCAGGCCGGAGCCGGCCAGAGCCGGTCCCCTTCGCGGCCGAGCCCATCGAGCATCACGCCGACAGTGGACGCCGATGCTGCGAGCACCCGCTCGTGGACGCTTCTCATCCTGACCGCCTCCGTACGCCTCCGTATGGTCCGAGCCCTACGCTAGCGTATGGCGATGGCCAGCCTCAGCAAGGGGGACTGGGCGACCGCCGCCCTCGCCGCGATCGCCGATCGTGGCCTCGCCGGTGTCGCGGTGGAACCTCTGGCCCGGAAGCTGTCGGCCACGAAGGGCAGCTTCTACTGGCACTTCCCGAATCGCGAGGCGTTGATCCAGGCGGCGTTGGAGCTGTGGGAGCAGGAGCACACCGAGTCGGTCATCGTCCGCGTCGGGGCCGAGCCGGACCCCTTGCAGCGCCTCCGCCTGCTGTTGACCACGGCGATCCTGCTGGCCCAGGAGGACGTGATCGACGCCGCCGTCCTGGCCAGCGCGACGCATCCGTTGGTTGCCCCGGTCCTGGAGCGGGTGACCGACCGGCGGGTCGGTTACCTCGCTGATCTGTTCAAGGACATGGGATTCCCGCCGGCGCAGGCCCGTGATCGAGGGCTGCTGGCGTACACGGCGTACCTCGGGCAGGCCCAGCTCGTCCAGGCCGGGATGTCCGCCGCGCCGCACAGCGGCGCCGCCCTGCGCCGCTACGTGGACCGGATCCTGGGCATCCTGACCGCTCCCGCCTGACTCACGAGTTCGTCGGGCGCGGCCGGCCTTCCTCGTACCCGGCGCTGCTCTGCAGCCCGACAACGGCCCGCTCGTGGAACTGCTCGAGGTCGGCCGCCCCGGCGTACGTGCAGCTGCTGCGCAACCCGGCGACGATCTGGTCCAGCAGATCTTCGACGCCCGGTCGGGCGGGGTCGAGGTACAGCTTCGACGCGCTGATGCCCTCGTCGAAGAATCCGCTGCGGGCGCGGTCGAACGCGCTGGTCTCCCGGGTCCGTTGACTCACCGCCCGTGCCGAGGCCATCCCGAAGCTCTCCTTGTAGAGCCGGCCGGCCCCGTCGCTGCGGATGTCCCCCGCGGACTCGAAGGTCCCGGCGAACCACGACCCGACCATGACGCTGGCGGCACCGGCGGCCAACGCCAGGGCCACGTCGCGCGGGTGGCGGATGCCGCCGTCGGCCCAGACGTGCCGGCCCTCGGCGCGCGCCGCGGCGGCACACTCCAGCACGGCGGAGAACTGCGGCCGCCCGACGCCGGTCATCATCCGGGTGGTGCACATCGCGCCCGGCCCCACGCCGACCTTGACGATGTCGGCGCCGGCCTCGATGAGGTCGCGGGTGCCCGCGGCGGTGACGACGTTGCCGGCCACCACGGGCGTCGTCCCCGCCACCGAACGAACCACCTGCAGCGCGGCGAGCATCCGGTCCTGGTGCCCGTGCGCGGTGTCCACGACGAGGACGTCGACGCCGCAGCCGAGCAAGGCCTCGGCCTTGGCCTGCACGTCACCATTGATCCCGATCGCGGCGCCGACGCGCAGCCGGCCCTCGGTGTCCACCGCGGGCTCGTAGAGGGCCGAGCGAACGGCGCTCTTGCGGGTCATCATCCCGACCAGCCGACCGGCCTGGATCACCGGCGCGGCGTGCAACCGGGCGTCGACGAGCTGTTGGTACACCTTCGGCAGGTCGGTCCCGGCCTCGACCGACATCGGGTCCGGCGTCATCACCTCGCGCAGCTGGGTGAAGCGATCGTGCCCCTCGGCGTCCCGCCCGGTGACGATGCCGACTACCTGTCCACGGTCCACCACGGCGAGCGCACCGTGCGCCCGCTTGGGGATCAGGGTCAGCGCCTCGCCGATCGTCGCGGTCGGCGGCAGGGTGATCGCGGTGTCGTAGACCGGGTGCCTGGCCTTGACCCAGGACACCACCTCGGCCACGACAGCGGCCGGAATGTCCTGCGGGATGATCGCGACCCCGCCGCGGCGGGCCACCGTCTCGGCCATCCGGCGGCCCGAGATCGCCGTCATGTTCGCCACGACCACCGGGATCGTCGTACCCACGCCGTCCGCGGTCCGCAGGTCGACCTCCAGCCGGGACCCCACAGCCGAGCGGACCGGCACCATGAACACGTCGGAGTAGGTCAGGTCGTAGCCGGGCCGGTGGTCGTCGAGGAAGCGCACCTGCCCATCCTCCCCGACGCTGCCGGTTCCGCATCCGCGCGCAGGTACGGTCGCAGGGTGATCGACCTGCGGCTGGTGCGCGAGGAACCCGACTTCGTGCGGGCCAGCCAGGCCGCCCGCGGCGAGGATCCGGGCACCGTGGACACGCTGCTGGCCGCGGACGAACGTCGCCGGGAGGCCGTCGGTCGCGCCGACGCGCTGCGAGCCGAGCAGAAGACCCTGGGCAAGAAGGTCAGCTCCGCCGCCGCGGACGAACGGCCGTCGCTGCTCGCCCGGGCCAAGGAGCTGTCCGGTCTGGCGAAAGCGGCCGAGGCCGAGCAGGCCGGTGCCGACGTAGCACTGCGGGCGGCGCACCTGGCCGTGCCGAACGTCATCGAGCACGGCGTACCGGCCGGCGGCGAGGCTGACTTCGCGGTTCTGACCGAGGTCGGTACGCCGCCGCAGTTCGACTTCACCCCCCGAGACCACCTCGAGCTCGGCCAGGCCCTCGGCGCGATCGACACCGACCGCGGTGCCAAGGTCTCCGGCGCGAGGTTCTACTTCCTGACCGGCCCGGGCGCGCTGCTGCAGCTGGCGCTGCTCAACATGGCTGTGGCCCAGGCCGTCGAGTCCGGTTTCACCCCCGTCATCACGCCGAGCCTGGTCCGGCCGGAGGTGATGGGCGGCACCGGATTCCTCGGGGCGCACGCGGCCGAGATATACCGGTTGGAGGCCGACGACCTGTACCTCGTCGGCACCTCCGAGGTCCCGCTGGCCGGACTACACATGGACGAGATCCTCGACCTGTCGGGTGGCCCGCTGCGCTACGCCGGCTGGTCGACCTGCTACCGGCGCGAAGCCGGCTCGCACGGCAAGGACACCAAGGGCATCATCCGCGTCCACCAGTTCGACAAGGTGGAGATGTTCTCCTACTGCGACCCCGCGCAGGCGCGCGACGAGCACTCCCGGTTGCTCGCTTGGGAGGAGGAGATGCTGGCCAAGGTCGAGGTGCCCTATCGGGTGGTCGACATCGCGGCCGGCGACCTCGGCTCCAGCGCCGCCCGCAAGTTGGACTGCGAGGCCTGGATCCCGACGCAGGGGCGGTACCGCGAACTGACCAGTACGTCGAACTGCACGACCTTCCAGGCTCGCCGGCTGAACATCCGCTATCGCGACGCCGCCGGCCGCCCCCAGGCCGCGGCGACCTTGAATGGCACGCTGGCCACCACCCGGTGGCTGGTCGCGATCCTGGAGAACCACCAGCGGCCCGACGGCTCGGTCGTCGTACCGGCCGCCCTGCGTCCCTTCCTCGGCGGTCGCGAGGTCCTCGAGCCCCGGTGATGCCGGCCCTGGTGGCGACCGACCTCGACGGCACGCTGCTCCGCACCGACGGGACGGTGTCCGCGCGCAGCCGCGCGGCGCTGGAACTCGTTGCGGGCCAAGGAATCCCGCTGGTCGGCGTGACCGGACGGGGGCCGCGGTTGATCGACCTGGTCCGCCGTGACATCGGTTCGACCGGCCTGGCCGTGCTGGCCCAGGGCGGATACGTCGTCGACCTGTCCACGGGCGAGCCGCTGTTCGTCGCCTCGTTGCCTGCGGCCGTCGCCGCGGAGGTCGTCGGGCACGTCGAGGCGGCCGTCGGCGACCTGATCATCGCCGTCGAGGAGGTGGACGACCTGACCGGGCCGCTGCGCGTGCAGACAGGTTTCGAGTGGCCCTACCCCGACCCGGTGGAGTTGCTCCACCGGGCCGAGGTGTTGCGCGGTGACGCCCTGAAAGTGTTCCTGCGCCACCCGGGCCTGGGCCAGGACGAGCTGCTGGCCGTCGCCCGGGCCGTCGTCCCTCCCGGTCTGGTCGAGCTGACCCACGCCGGGCTCGGCTTCATCGAGGTCTGCCCGTCCGGCGTGACCAAGGCGACCGGCCTGGCCCTCGCCGCTGCCCAGCACGGGGTCACCGCCGAGCACGTGCTGTGCTTCGGGGACATGCCCAACGACCTGTCGATGTTCGCGTGGGCGGGGCATGCGGTGGCTGTCGCGTCCGCGCACCCCGACGTGCTGGCCGCCGCCGACGCCGTGACGTTGTCCAACGACGAGGACGGCGTGGCGGCGTACCTGGAGGCGCTGTTCGCAGTACCGGCCCGTACTGCATGACCTGGCGACCGGCGCTCGTCGCTACCGACCTGGACGGCACCCTGCTCGGCCGCGACGGCACAGTCTCGGCCCGCACGGCGCGGGCGGTGGCGCGGGTCGAGGCGGCCGGCGTACCTGTCGTCATCGTCACCGGACGGCCGCCGCGCTGGCTCGGTGGGGTCGCCGAGCAACTCGACCATCGGGGGATCGCAGTCTGTGCGAACGGAGCGTTGATCTGGGATCTGCACACCGGCCGCATGGTCGAGTCCGATCCGCTGGATCCCGCCGTGCTCGGCCAGGTCACCGAACGGCTGCGGGCCGAGTGGCCCGAGGCGGCCTTCGCCGTGGAGTACGGCGACGCGTTCACGCACGAGGAGGCGTATCCGGTGCGCTGGGCCGGGGACAACCCGCAGGTGAGGGTGGGCCTTCTGGCCGAACTGCTCAGTCGGAGCGCCGCGAAGCTCCTGGTGCGGCATCCGTCCTACCGGCCGGACGACCTGCTCTCGACCGCACAGGCGATCCTGGGCGACGCGGTGAGCCTGACCCACTCGTCTTACGACGGGCTGCTGGAGATCTCCGCAGCCGGGGTGACCAAAGCCAGCGGGCTGGCCCGGGTGGTCAAGACCCATGGAGTCGCCGCCGCGGACGTTCTGGCCTTCGGGGACATGCCCAACGACCTGGCGATGTTCGGCTGGGCCGGCCGCTCGGTCGCGGTTGCCAACGCCCACCCGTCGGTCCTGGCCGCCGCCGATGACATCACGGCGTCGAACGCCGAGGACGGGGTCGCGGATTACCTGGAACGCTTTTTCCCGGTCTGAGCCCTAGCAGAGGATCACGGCATGGCTGTCGCACGGACCTACCCCGAAGGCGTCACGTCCAGCTCGATGGTCAGGACGCAGCCGGGATCGGCGGACCGGCCGACACTCTGCCCGCGTGGAACACCTACGTCGCGGTGGACGACGCCGACGAGACGGCCGCCCGCGTCCGGGCCGCCGGCGGCGAAGTGGTGAGCGAGCCGGCCGACGCCGGTGAGGGCGGCCGGTCCGCCAGTTGCATCGACCCAGGCGGCGCGCCGTTCCGACTCTGGCAGGTCCGCCGCAGGCTCGGCGCCCAGGTCGTCAACACGCCCGGAGCATGGAACTTCAGCGACCTGCACGCCACCGACCCCGCCGTGGTCGAGGCCTTCTACGCCGAAGTCTTCGGCTGGTTCGCCGTCGACTTGGGCCCCGGCACGATGATCAAGGTGCCTGGGTACGGCGAGCACCTGGCCACCACCTCCGACCCGGGCATCCACGAGCGGCAGGGCGAGCTGGCGCCGCCCGGGTTCGCCGACGTGATCGGCGGACTGGTCCCGGCCGCGCCCGACGAACCGTCGGGGTGGCAGGTCAGCTTCACCGTGACCGATCGCGCGGCCACCGCCGACCTCGCGCTCCGTCTCGGCGGCGACGTGCTCACCCGCCGCGACACCGACTGGACCCGTGATGCGGTGATCCGCGACCCGCAGGGCGCGGTCTTCACCGCCAGCCAGTTCACCCCGCCCGGTTCCTAGAGGTACTGGCCGGTTCCGCCCAGCGGGTTCGGCGGCTGACCTGGTTGCTGCCCCGGCGCGGACTGACCAGGCGGCAGGGCGTGGCGGCGCATCTCCTCCAGTTGCATCCGGGCGGACATCTGCTGGGCGAACAGCGCGGTCTGGATGCCGTGGAACAGACCCTCCAGCCAGCCGACGAGTTGCGCTTGGGCGATCCGCAACTCGGAGTCCGTGGGCGTCGCGTCCTCACCGAACGGCAGTGACAGCCGGCGGAGTTCGTCGCGCAACTCCGGAGCGAGCCCGTCCTCGATCTCGTGCACGGATGACTCGTGGATCTCCTTGAGCCGGGATCGGCTCGCGTCGTCCAGCGGAGCGGCCCGCACCTCCTCCAGCAACTGCTTGACCATCGTCCCGATCCGCATCACCTTGGCCGGCTGCTCGACCATGTCGGCGACGTTCTGCCCCCTGTCGTCATCGGGTATCGCGACCTGACCGAGGGGCCGCCCGTCCTGCCCCACGACTACCACCTGACGCGTTTCTGGCTGCTCTGCCTGCTCGCTCATCGGTCGATTCTCGCTCATGGTCACCATCGCGTCCGGATCGGGACACCGCAGGCACTCTTGTCCGGTAGGGGTGCTTCCGCCTCGTACTGTCTACTGCATGCCGTTCGACATCGCCCGGGTGCGTGGCCTGTTCGGCACCCTGACCGATGGCTTCGTCCACGCCGACGGACCGGCCGGCAGTCTCGTTCCCGAGCGTGTGGTCAGCGCTGTCAGCACCGCACTAACCCGCCCCATCGGCAACGCGGGAGGGGTCTTCCCCGCCTCGCAGCGGGCCGACCAGATGCGTGAATCGGCCCGACTCGCGGTCGCCGACCTGGTCGGCGGCGACCCGACCGGCGTCGTCCTCGGGCCGAACATGACCTCCCTGACGTACGCGATGTCCCGAGCCCTGGCCAAGTCCTGGCAGCCGGGCGACCAGGTCGTGGTGAGCCGACTGGACCACGACGCCAACATCAGGCCGTGGGTGCAGGCAGCAGGTCAGCTAGGCGTCGATGTCCGGTGGGCAGAGATCGACGTCGAGACCTGCGAGCTTCCGGACTACCAGTACGACAACCTGATCGGCCCGCGCACGAAGCTGGTCGCGGTGACCGCGGCGAGCAACGCCGTCGGTACCCGACCCGACGTCCGGGCCATCGCCGACCGGGCCCACGCCGGCGGCGCTCTGGTGTACGTCGATGCGGTCCACGCCGCCGCGCACGTACCCCTCGACATGGCTACCCTCGGCGCCGACTTCCTGGCCGTCAGCGCGTACAAGTGGTGCGGCCCGCACATCGGTGCCGTCGTCGCCGCCCCGGGGCTGCTCGAGGGACTGCGGCCTGACAAACTCCTCCCCTCGCCGGACCGGGTCCCTGACCGGTTCGAGACCGGGACCCCGGCGTTCGAGTTGTTTCCCGGCGTCGCGGCCGCGGTCGACCACCTCGCCGACCTCGTCCCGTCCACCGGGCTGGCCGACCGGCGCCACCGCATCCTCGCCTCGATGGCCGGCGTCGAGTCTTACGAAGCAAGCCTGTTGCAGCGGCTGGACGCCGGGTTGCGACAGATCCCGGGGGTGAGCGTGCTGGGGCGGGCGCAGCACCGGACGCCGACGGTGTCGCTGCTGGTGAAGGGGCTGCCACCGCGGCAGGTAGTGACCGAACTGCTCCGGCACGGAGTCTGCGCCTGGGACGGCGACTACTACGCACGCGAACTGATGGACGCCCTGGGCGTCAACGAACTCGGCGGCGCGACCCGGCTGGGCCTCGCGCACTACACCTCGGTGGCCGAGGTGGACCACATCCTGGACGCGGTCGCGTCAGCGACCGCCTAGCTGTCAGCCCTCGCCGCGGCGATCGCCTGCTCGGACGGCCAGCACGATCTTGCCGATGTGGCCGCTGCCCTCCAGCAGCTCGTGCGCCCGAGCCGCCTCGGCCATCGGCAGCACCTGGTCGATCACCGGGCGGACCCGTCCGGCCTCGATCAGCGGCCACACCTGCGCGCGTACGGCGGCCACGATCTCCGCCTTGCTCCCCGGCCCGGTCGCCGGCCGGCCGCGCAGCCCCGTCGCGCTGACCGAGGCGCGCTTGCGCAGCAGGACCCCGAGGTCCAGCTCCGCGCTCGAGCCGCCCTGCATGCCGATCACGACGAGCCGACCTCCGGTGGCCAGGACGTCGACGTTGCGGGCCAGGTAGGCAGCCCCCATGTTGTCCAGGACCACGTCCGCGCCGCGGCCGTCGGTGGCCGCCTTCACCCGCTCGACGAAGTCCTCGTTCCGGTAGTCGACTGTCACGTCGGCACCGAGGTCGCGGCAGGCGGCGAGCTTGGCCGCCGATCCGGCGGTGACGCAAACGCGGGCGCCGAGAGCGACACCGAGCTGGATGGCCATCGTGCCGATCCCGCTGGACCCGCCGTGGACGAGCAGCGTCTCCCCCACCCGGAGGCCGGCCAGCGCGACGATGTTCGACCACACCGTGCACGTCACCTCGGGCAACGCAGCGGCGGCGACCAGCTCGATACCGATCGGGATCGGCAGCAGCTGACCGGACGGTACGGCGACCCGTTCGGCGTACCCCCCACCTGAGAGCAGGGCGCACACCTCGGCGCCGACGGACCAGCCGCTCACGCCTTCGCCGAGTTCGGCGATCCGCCCGCTGCACTCCAGACCCGGGTACGCCGACGCCCCCGGCGGCGGCGGGTAGTGCCCCTTCCGCTGCAGGACGTCGGCCCGGTTCACCGCGCTGGCAGCGACATCGACAAGTACCTCACCCGGGCCGGGACGCGGGTCGGGTACCTCGTCCCAGACCAGGGCCTCGGGGCCGCCGAACGTGGGCAACGTGATCGCGTGCATTGGACAAACCTAGGCCGCCCGGCGCGGGCCGGTCGGCCTAGGTGTGGTGCGGGACAAAGCTCAGGCGGCGTCCCGGTCCATACTGCCGGCCGTGGTTACCGCGGTGGCATCAGCAGCTGGAGTGCGGGCGCCGTTGACGCCTAGGGTCGACAGGGCGTAGCGCCCGACCGTCCACGCGGCCGCGTCACTCATCCGGTCCAGTGCCGCCCGGTTCGGGTTGAGCAGCGTGTCGCAGGCTGGTGGTAGCACGGGTCGTAGGCGACGTCGGCCTGCCCGCCCCACTTCGCGGCCTGGTCGGCGGTCTTGATGCCTCGGCTCCGGTGAAGAGCCCACCGGAGGGGATGCCGACGGCGATGAACGGCCCGTATTCGGAGCGGCCGCTGAAGTCGGTGCCCTCGCTCTCCACACCGATCGAGGCCAGGTAGTCGACGAACGTCTGCTTGATGTCGGCCGAGCCCACCGGGCCGGGACCGGCACCCTCGCCGTCGGAGTCGTCACCGTCGTAGACGAAGTACGCGGCGTTCGGCGAGCCGATCATGTCGAAGTTCAGGTACAGCGCCATGTCCAGCTGCTCCTCGGAGTTCAGCCGGATCAGCGGTTCGCCGCTCGGGTAGAGCTCACGCGGGCTGAAGCCGCCGGGGCTCAGTCGGCCACCCATCGCTTGTGCATCTCGCTACCCGTGCCGCCCGTTGCCTGTGCCACTACCTCCCGCGCAGGTCCTTGCGCAGGATCTTGCCGCTGGCCGACTTCGGTACGGCGTCGATGAAGGCGACCGCCCGCACCTTCTTGTGCGGGGCGACCTGCCCGGCGACGTACGCCATCACCTCGTCGGCGGACAGGTCCTCCCCCGGAACCACCACGACGAACGCCTTCGGGATCTCGCCGCCCTCCTCGTCGGGGATGCCGATGACCGCCGCGTCGGCGACTTTCGGGTGGCCGAGCAGGATCGCCTCCAACTCGGCCGGGGCGACCTGGTAGCCCTTGTACTTGATGAGCTCCTTGACCCGGTCGACGATGTAGAACGCGCCGTCGCGGACCTCCGCGATGTCCCCCGTGTGTAGCCAGCCCTCGCTGTCGACGGTGGCCGCCGTCGCCTCGGGGTTGTTCAGGTAGCCCTTCATCACCTGGGGCCCGCGGACCCACAGTTCGCCAGCCGCTCCCTCCGCCGAGTCCTCGCCGGTCTCCACGGCCACCAGCCGCGATTCGGTGTTGGGTATGCCGATGCCTACGCTGCCGGGGGGCAGGTCGAGGCCCTCGGGGATGCAGTGCGAGACCGGCGAAAGCTCGGTCATCCCGTAGCCCTGCTTGACCTCGCAGCCCAGGCGCTTCGCGCACGCCGCGGCGAGGTCGGCGTCCAGCGGTGCGGCGCCGGAGAAGAGGATCCGCAGCTGGGACAGGTCGAACTGGTCGACCATCGGGTGCTTGGCCAGCGCCAGGACGATCGGCGGCGCGACGTACGCCCGGGTGATCCTCTGGTCCTGCAGGATCGTCAGGAACTGCTCGAGGTCGAAGCGCGGCATGGTCACGACCGTCGCCCCGCCGGCCAGGCCGACGTTCATCAGCACGGTCAGCCCGTAGATGTGGAAGAACGGCAGGACGGCGATCAGCCGGTCGTCGTCGGTGACCTGGAACAGCGGCTCGCATTGCGCGCAGTTGGCCACCAGGTTGCGGTGGGTCAGCATCACGCCCTTGGGCAGGCCGGTCGTACCGCTGGAGTAGGGCAGGGTCACCAGGTCGTTCGCCGCGTCGATCTGCACTTTTGGCGAGGGCGCCTTGGAAGCCAGCAGGTCGCGCAGCGAGACATGTCCCTCGGCGCCGTCCATGACGATGATCTCGTCCACCGGCTGCTTGTCCGCCGCCGCCTTGGCCCGGTCGAGGAACGGCGAGACCGTGATCAGGATCTTGGCGTTGGAGTCCTTGAGTTGGAAGGCAATCTCGTCCGGTGTGTACAGGGAGTTGATCGTGCTCGACAGCGCACCTGCGGCCGCGATCCCGTGGAACACCACCGGGTAGTAGATGGTGTTCGGGCTGAAGATGGCAACGGTGTCACCGGGCTGTACGCCGCGCTCGGCCAGGGCCGCCGCCACTCGATCGACGTACGCGGCCAACTGGCCGAAGCTCAGCGTGTCACCGGACAGGCCGTCGATGAGCGCCGGGCGATCCGGGTACTGGGAGGCATTGCGCAGCACGTATGCCGGAACCGAGACGTCCGGGATCTCGACATCGGGGAAGGTGCTCGGGACGATCACGTGGTCTCCTCGGATACGGCGGTTGCGGGACGGTTCTGTCGCGGCCAGAGCACGGCCTGGGTACAGCGGAACAGCGCGAGGGTCTTACCGGACTGCTCGTGGCGCACAGTGGCGTCCCAGACCTGGGTGGTCCGACCGGCGTGCACGGCGTTCGCCTCGGTGCTGATGGTGCCGTCGCGAGCGGTGCCCAGGAAGTTGGACTTGAGCTCGATTGTGGTGAACCCGGCCGAGCCCTCGGGCAGCAGCGACCGGCACCCGAAGCCGCAGGCGGTGTCCGCGAGCGCGATGATGGTGGCGGCGTGTAGATAACCGTTGGGGGCCAACAACTCCGGCCGTACGGCGAGGGTTGCACTCACCCGGCCCACCTCGGAACCGGTGAACTTCAGGCCGAGCACCCCCGGCAGGCATCCCGCCGCGAGTTCGTCGAGCTCCGCGACGGACATCACCACCCCGGGCACAGTACTGGTCAGTCGGCTCGCTGCTCGGCCTCGCGCAGGTACTGGCACAGCAGCGGGAGCAGGTCACGGGCGATAGTCGGCTCGCTGTCCAGCGCCTGCTTGAACACCGAGGGCGCGAGGAAGGCAGTCCGCATCCGCGTGGCGGCGCGCACCGTGGCCGAGCGCGGCTTGCCGTCGATCAGGGAGACCAAGCCGAAGGACTCCCCGGCCTTGAGCCGGCGCCGGCTAGCGCCGCCGACCTCGACCTCAGCCTCGCCCTCGAGGATCAGGTGGAAGCCCAGCGGCGTACCGCCCTCGCCGAGGATCTGGTGGCCCTCGTCGTGCTCGACGGTCTTGGCTGCGCTAGCCAATGTCCGGAGGCCGCGCTTGCTCACCCGGCCGAACGGGTCGACCGCGCCGAGCTGTTCCTCCAGGAACCGATCGCTCATGGCCATGCACACCTCCGCTATTCGAAAGAGCCGCCACATAGGGAGGCCCGACGCCTTCGGGGTCACCCTAGAGCCATCCCGGCCGCCGCGGCAGTGGCCAGCTCAGGACGCTGCGGCGACGCCCGGCAGGTCGAGGACGAGACCCTCGTGGGCGGCCAGCACCCGTACGCCG
>JACCSC010000125.1 GCA_013813215.1 Geodermatophilaceae bacterium
GAGCGAGCGGATCGCGCTGCACAGGCGTTCAGACCGCGCTGCAGGAATCGCTGAAACCGGTTCCGTACGCGCGGTTGTAGTACCGAGAAGTCGGCAATCGGTCGCCCAGCTGGGTGGTCACCCGGCTAGGCGACATCGCGAGGAGATGGGAAAAAAAGGATGGCGGGACAGAAGATCCGCATCAGGCTCAAGGCCTACGACCACGAGGCGATCGACGTCTCGGCGCGCAAGATCGTCGACACGGTCATGCGCACCGGGGCCCGGGTCGTCGGCCCGGTGCCGCTGCCGACGGAGAAGAACGTGTATTGCGTCATCCGCTCGCCGCACAAGTACAAGGACTCCCGGGAGCACTTCGAGATGCGCACGCACAAGCGCCTGATCGACATCCTCGACCCGACGCCCAAGACGGTCGACGCGCTGATGCGCATCGACCTGCCGGCCAGCGTCGACGTGAACATCCAGTAGGGATCGACACCTCATGCCAACCAACACCAAGGGATTGCTGGGCGAGAAGCTCGGCATGACCCAGGTCTTCGACGAGAACAACCGGATCGTTCCGGTGACCGTCATCAAGGCCGGGCCATGCGTGGTGACCCAGATCCGGACTCCTGACAAGGACGGCTACTCCGCCGTCCAGCTCGGCTTCGGTGCGGTGGACCCGCGCCGGGTGAACAAGCCCGAGGGGGGGCACTTCGCCAAGGCCGGCGTGACGCCGCGCCGGTACATGGTCGAGGTGCGCACAAGGGACGCCTCGTCGTACGAGATCGGCCAGGAGCTCACGGTGGAGACCTTCGCCGCCGGTACGACGGTCGACGTCGTCGGGACGAGCAAGGGCAAGGGCACCGCGGGTGTCATGAAGCGGCACGGCTTCCACGGTCTCGGCGCCGGGCACGGCACGCAGCGCAAGCACCGCTCGCCGGGTTCCATCGGCGGCTGCGCGTCCCCCGGACGGGTCTTCAAGGGTCTGAAGATGGCCGGGCGCATGGGCAACGTGCGCACGACCACGCTGAGCCTGACCGTGCACCGGGTCGACGTCGAGAAGGGCCTGCTGCTCATCAAGGGTGCGGTCCCGGGACCGGCCGGCGGCCTGGTCCTCGTCCGCACCGCCGTCAAGGGCGGCCCGATCGCCGAGGTGAGCGCATGAGCACCACCGCCGACGCACTTCCCTCCGCGGAGGCGGCCGGGAGCACCGACACGCTGTCCCTCGACGTCCACGGGCCGGACGGGGACACCGCCGGCAGCATCGAGCTGCCCGCCTACATCTTCGACGCCAAGGCCAACCTGGCCCTCATGCACCAGGTGGTCGTGGCGCAGCTCGCCGCCCGCCGCGCGGGCACGCACTCGACCAAGACCCGCGGCGAGGTCCGCGGCGGTGGCGCCAAGCCGTACCGCCAGAAGGGCACCGGCCGGGCTCGCCAGGGTTCGACCCGAGCGCCGCAGTTCGAGGGTGGCGGCATCGTGCACGGCCCCCAGCCGCGCGACTACAGCCAGCGGACGCCGAAGAAGATGAAGGCCGCCGCCCTGCGCGGAGCCCTGTCCGACCGGGCCCGTGACGGCCGGGTGCACGTGGTGTCCGCGTTCGTGGCCGGCGACGTGCCCTCGACCGGCGGCGCGCTGGACGTTCTCGGCAACGCGCTGTCCGACGTCGAGCGCTCGCAGCGGGTCCTGGTCGTCCTACATCCGGACGACATCGTCTCGTGGAAGAGCCTGCGCAACCTCCCGGCCGTCCACCTGCTCGACAGCGGGCAGCTCAACACCTACGACGTGCTGGTCAGCGACGACGTGGTCTTCACCCAGGACGCCCTGAGCGCCTTCCTCGACGCGCAGGCGACGAAGCGGTCGCGCCGGGGGCAGGGGCCGGACCTGACCACACCGATGCTCGGCGGCGCCGTACCCTCCGTGGCCCCGGCCGAGGGTGAAGGCGCGGTGTCGGTGTCGACCCGCAAGCTCGCCCCGTCGGACACTGCGCCGACGCCGGCAGCCGAGGTCGACATCGAGACGCACCCGTACGGCGCTGGGTCGCACATCGCCCTGGACGACGACAGTGCGCCGGACGGCTTCGATATCAAGGGCAACGCCAGCTCGATGCTGTACCACGTCCCGGACAGCGCGTTCTACGACCGCACGATCGCCGAGGTCTGGTTCGCCAGCACCGAGGACGCCGAGGCGGCGGGCTTCAGCCTGCCGCCCAGCCAAGCCGCCGATGAGACAGAGGAGAGCGAGCAGTGATTCCCGACCCGCGTGACGTGCTGCTCGCGCCGATCATCAGCGAGAAGAGCTACGGACTGCTCGACGAGAACAAGTACACGTTCCTCGTGCACCCGGACGCCAACAAGACCCAGATCAAGATCGCCGTCGAACAGGTCTTCAACGTGAGCGTGCTCGGCGTCAACACGATCAACCGGCCTGGCAAGCGCAAGCGCTCCCGGACCGGGTTCGGCCGGCGCAAGGACACCAAGCGCGCCATCGTCAGCGTGGCCGCCGGCGACCGCATCGAACTGTTCGGAGGGCCGGTCAGCTAATGGGCATCCGCAAGTACAAGCCGACGACGCCGGGCCGCCGTGGCTCCAGCGTGGCCGACTTCGCCGAGCTGACCCGCTCCGAGCCGGAGAAGTCGCTGGTCCGTCCGTTGCACAGCAAGGGCGGGCGCAACGCGCACGGCCGCATCACCACCCGCCACCAGGGTGGCGGGCACAAGCGCGCCTACCGCGTCATCGACTTCCGCCGGGCGGACAAGGACGGCGTGCCGGCCAAGGTCGCGCACATCGAGTACGACCCCAACCGCACGGCGCGGATCGCGTTGCTGCACTACGCCGACGGCGAGAAGCGCTACATCATCGCGCCCGGCCGGCTGCGGCAGGGCGACCTCGTGGAATGCGGTGCCCGAGCGGACATCAAGCCGGGCAACAACCTGCCGCTGCGCAACATCCCGGTGGGAACCGTGGTCCACGCGATCGAGCTGCGGCCCGGCGGCGGGGCCAAGATCGCCCGCTCGGCCGGCTCCAGCGTGCAGCTGGTGGCCAAGGAGGGCGCGTTCGCGCAGCTGCGAATGCCCTCCGGGGAGATCCGCAACGTCGACGTCCGCTGCCGGGCCTCGATCGGCGAGGTCGGCAACGCCGAGCAGTCCAACATCAACTGGGGCAAGGCCGGCCGGATGCGCTGGAAGGGCCGACGGCCCACGGTGCGCGGTGTGGCCATGAACCCGGTGGACCACCCGCACGGCGGCGGCGAGGGCAAGACCTCCGGCGGCCGGCACCCGGTCAACCCGGGGGGCAAGCCCGAGGGCCGGACCCGGCGGCACAAGCCCAGCGACGCGCTGATCGTGCGCCGCCGACGGACCAACAAGAAGCGCTAGGGAGTTTCGACAGATGCCACGCAGCCTGAAGAAGGGGCCGTTCGTGGACGACCACCTGCTCAAGAAGGTGGACGTCCAGAACGGCCGGGGCACCAAGAGCGTCATCAAAACGTGGTCCCGGCGCTCCACGATCATCCCGGACATGCTCGGCCACACCATCGCCGTGCACGACGGCCGCAAGCACGTCCCGGTGTTCGTTACCGAGGCGATGGTCGGGCACAAGCTCGGCGAGTTCGCCCCGACCCGGACCTTCCGCGGTCACATCCGTGACGACCGACGTGCGCGGCGGGCCTGAGCATGACTACTCCCACCGGGGCAGCGACGCTCACCGCCCGAGCCCGCGCCACCCACGTCCGGATCACGCCGATGAAGGCGCGCCGGGTGATCGACCTGATCCGCGACCTGCCCACCGACGAGGCCTTGGCCGTGTTGCGCTTCGCGCCGCAGGCCGCCAGCGAGCAGGTCTACAAGGTGCTGGCCAGCGCGGTCGCCAACGCCGAGAACAACCTCGACCTCGACCCGGACACCCTGGTGGTGTCGCGCGCGTTCGTCGACGAGGGTCCCACGATGAAGCGGTTCCGGCCACGGGCGCAGGGCCGCGCCTCCCGGATCAACAAGCGCTCCAGCCACATCACGATCGAGGTCACGAGCATCGACGTGCCCGGTACTACCCCGGCGAAGCGGTCGGGCATCAGAAGGAGGACCCGCTAGTGGGCCAGAAAGTCAACCCGCACGGGTTCCGGCTCGGGATCACCACCGAGTGGAAATCCCGCTGGTTCGCCGACAAGCTGTACGCGGCCTACGTCAAGGAAGACGTGGCCATCCGTCGCCTCATGTCCAAGGGCATGGAGCGGGCCGGCATCTCGCGCGTCGACATCGAGCGCACCCGGGACCGCGTCCGCGTCGACATCCACACCGCGCGGCCCGGCATCGTGATCGGCCGCCGCGGCGCGGAGGCCGACCGGATCCGGGGTGAGCTGGAGAAGCTGACCGGCAAGCAGGTGCAGCTGAACATCCTCGAGGTGAAGAACCCCGAGTCCGACGCGCAGCTCGTCGCCCAGGGGGTGGCCGAGCAGCTGTCCAGTCGGGTCAGCTTCCGCCGCGCGATGCGCAAGGCCATGCAGTCGGCGTTGAAGAGCCCCGGCGTGAAGGGCATCCGGGTGCAGTGTTCCGGCCGCCTCGGCGGTGCCGAGATGAGCCGCTCGGAGTTCTACCGCGAGGGCCGGGTGCCGTTGCACACGCTGCGGGCGAACATCGACTACGGGCTGTACGAGGCGAAGACGACGTTCGGCCGGATCGGCGTGAAGGTCTGGATCTACAAGGGCGACGTCGTGCAGAGCCGCGCCGACCGCGAGGCGGCCGAGACCGCCCTGCGCCAGGCCCGCCGGGACCGTCCGGTGCGCCCCCGCCGCTCGGGTTCGAGTGGCACGACGGGGACGAGCACCGAGGCCGGGCGCGCGGCGGTCGAGGCGGACCTCGCCCCGACCGAGGCGGATGTCGCCCCGACCGAGGCGGATGTCGCCCCGACCGAGGCGGACCTCGCCTCGACCGAGGCCGGCGTTGCCGGGCCGGCGTACGACGCCGCGCAGCTCGAGGACGCGAGCGTAGGCACCGAGCCGGTGGCCACCGATGAGGCGGCGGGTGGCAGCGCCCAGTCCGGCGTGGTGGTCGAGTCGGCTGCGCCGCAGGACGAGGGCACGGACACCACGCCCGAGGCCGGGAC
>JACCSC010000127.1 GCA_013813215.1 Geodermatophilaceae bacterium
TTCCCGGCCTCCATCTGCGCCTCGGTGAACGAGCAGGTCGTGCACGGGATCCCGCGTCGCGAGCAGCGGCTGGCCGACGGCGACGTGGTGTCCATCGACTGCGGGGCGATCGTGGACGGCTTTCACGGCGACGCGGCGATCACCGTTCCGGTCGGGGACGTCGCCCCGGAGTTGCTCGAACTGATCCGGGTCACCGAGGACTCGCTGTGGGCGGGCCTGGCCCGGGCCCGGGTCGGTGGCCGGCTGTCGGACATCAGCCATGCGATAGCGCACTCGCTGTCGGATCACGAGCACGCCTACGGGATCGTCCGCAACTACGGCGGCCACGGCATCGGCACCGAGATGCACCAGGAACCGCACCTGCTCAACTACGGCAAGCCGGGCCGCGGGCCCAAGCTGGTGGCTGGGATGGCGCTGGCGGTCGAGCCGATGGTCACCCTCGGCGACCCGGACACCGACGAGCTGTCCGACGGCTGGACCGTGGTCTCGCGCGACGGGTCGGTCGCCGCGCACGCGGAGCACACCGTCGCCGTGACCGCCGACGGACCGTGGGTGCTGACCGCCGTGGACGGCGGGGCGTCCCGGCTGGCGGGGTTCGCGAGCGGCATCGCCGCCCGCGGCTGAGCCGGATCGGTTGGTCATCGCGCCGAGCGCGGCGTACACTCGGACGTCGGCGTACGCGCCGTCTTCCGTTGTGCTGTGGCCGCACGGGTGGAAGACGCCCTCTGCACGTTGCCGGAGATCGAGTCCCACCGAACGCGTGCAGGTTTTGCCTGCGCGGGTCGGGGATACACGTGTCGAGTGATTGTGGAGGACATGGCGAAGAAGGACGGGGCCATCGAAGTCGAGGGCCGAGTCGTCGAGCCGCTGCCGAACGCGATGTTTCGCGTGGAGCTGCAGAACGGGCACAAGGTGCTCGCGCACATCAGCGGCAAGATGCGTCAGCACTACATCCGGATCCTGCCCGAGGACCGGGTCGTGGTGGAGCTCTCGCCGTATGACCTGACCCGCGGTCGCATCGTCTACCGGTACAAGTAGGGATCAACCTGTGAAGGTTCAACCGAGCGTCAAGAAGATCTGCGACAAGTGCAAGGTGATCCGCCGGCACGGTCGAGTCATGGTGATCTGCGAGAACCTGCGGCACAAGCAGCGGCAGGGCTAGCCCCACCGCGTCCCAGCGCAGCTACCCCCGGTCGGAGGCCGGGGCCCGACGGTCGACAGGCCGGCGGGACGGGACGCGACAGACCTCCGAGAAGAAGTAGGAGTACCGAGACACATGGCCCGTCTGGCCGGCGTCGACCTTCCCCGCGACAAGCGGCTCGAGATCGCGCTCACCTACATTTACGGCATCGGATTGACCCGCTCCCACCAGGCGCTGGCGGCGACCGGGATCAGCCCCGACCTGCGCAGCCGCGACCTGTCCGACGACGATCTGGTCAAGCTCCGCGACTACATCGAGGAGAACTACCAGGTCGAAGGTGACCTCCGCCGCGAAGTACAGGCCGACATCCGCCGCAAGGTGGAGATCGGCTGCTACGAGGGCATCCGCCACCGCCGCGGTCTCCCGGTGCACGGGCAGCGGACCAAGACGAACGCTCGCACCCGGAAGGGACCCAAGAAGACGATGGCCGGCAAGAAGAAGGTAGGGAAGAAGTAACCGATGCCTCCCCAGAAGCGCGCCGCCGCGGCCAAAAAGGTCCGGCGCAAGGAGAAGAAGAACATCGCGCACGGCGTGGCGCACATCAAGAGCACCTTCAACAACACGATCGTGTCGATCACCGATCCCATGGGCAACGTGATCTCGTGGGCCTCGGCCGGGCACGTCGGCTTCAAGGGCTCGCGCAAGTCCACGCCGTACGCCGCGCAGATGGCTGCGGAGTCCTGCGCGCGCAAGGCGCAGGAGCACGGCATGCGCAAGGTCGACGTGATGGTGAAGGGTCCCGGCTCCGGCCGCGAGACCGCGATCCGCTCACTGCAGGCCACTGGCCTGGAGGTCGGTTCGATCCAGGACGTCACGCCGCAGGCGCACAACGGCTGCCGGCCCAAGAAGCGCCGCCGCGTTTAAGGAGAGTTGAGAAGCCATGGCCCGTTACACGGGTGCCGACTGCCGCCGTTGCCGTCGAGAGAAGATGAAGCTGTTCCTCAAGGGCAGCAAGTGCGAGGGGCCGAAGTGCCCGATCGAGATCCGGCCGTACCCGCCGGGCGAGCACGGCCGTGGCCGGAGCAAGGACTCCGAGTACCTGCTGCAGCTGCGCGAGAAGCAAAAGGCCAAGCGGGTGTACGGCGTACTGGAGAAGCAGTTCCGGGGCTACTACACCGAAGCCAACCGCCAGCAGGGTAAGACCGGCGACGTGCTGCTGCAGATCCTCGAGTCTCGCCTCGACAACGTCATCTACCGGGCCGGCTTCGCCAAGTCCAGGGACATGGCGCGCCAGGTGGTCCGGCACGGGCACGTCCTGGTGAACGGCCACAAGGTCGACATCCCGTCGTACCGGGTCACGAACAACGACATCGTCTCGATCCGCGAGAAGTCGCTGGAAATGACGCCGTTCGTCGTCGCGAGGGCCGAGGCCGGTTCGCGGCCGGTACCCGCGTGGATCGAGGTCATCTCCTCACAGATGCGAATCCTGGTCCACTCGCTGCCGGCGAGGGCGGTCATCGACACACCCGTGCAGGAACAGCTTATCGTCGAGTTGTATTCGAAGTAGGTCTCTCGCTTCGCTCGAACTGACTTCGAGGAAACCACACCACAGCAAGACTCGCACCTGCGTACAGAGGCAGCGGGCGAACGCACTACACAGGCGTCAAATAGCGGTCGCCTGAACCTGATGGAGGAACCACTGTGCTGATCTCTCAGCGCCCCACCCTGACCGAGGAGCCGGTCAACGACCTGCGTTCGCGGTTCGTCATCGAGCCGCTGGAGCCGGGTTTCGGTTACACCCTCGGCAATTCACTGCGCCGCAGCTTGCTGTCCTCGATTCCCGGCGCCGCAGTGACGAGCATCCGCATCGACGGCGTGTTGCACGAGTTCACCACCGTCCCCGGCGTGACCGAGGACGTGACCGAACTGATCCTCAACCTCAAGGGCCTCGTCGTGAGTTCTGACTCCGACGAGCCGGTCACCATGTACTTGCGCAAGCAGGGTCCCGGCGAGGTGACTGCTGCCGACATCGCGCCGCCGGCCGGTGTTGAGGTGCACAATCCCGAGTTGCACCTGGCCACCATCAACAAGAAGGGCCGGCTCGAGGTCGAATTGACGGTTGAGCGTGGCCGGGGATATGTGCCCGCGCCCCAGAACAAGCAGGCCGGCCAGGAGATCGGCCGCATCCCCGTCGACTCGGTGTACTCCCCGGTGCTCAAGGTGACGTACAACGTCGAGGCGACACGGGTGGAGCAGCGCACCGACTTCGACCGGCTCATCGTCGACGTCGAAACCAAGGCGTCGATCACCCCCCGGGATGCGATCGCCAGCGCCGGCAAGACCCTCGTCGAGTTGTTCGGGCTGTTCCGGGAGTTGAACCTCGAGGCCGAGGGCATCGAGGTCGGACCGTCGCCGGCGGAGGCCGCTGACATCGCGAACTTCGCGATGCCGATCGAGGAGATGGATCTGACGGTCCGCTCGTACAACTGCCTCAAGCGCGAGGGCATCCACACCGTGGGCGAGTTGGTCAGCCGCAGCGAGGCCGATCTGCTCGACATCCGCAACTTCGGCGCGAAGTCCATCGACGAGGTGAAGGTCAAGCTGAACCAGATGGGCCTTGCCCTGAAGGACTCCCCGCCCGGGTTCGACCCCTCCGCCATCGTCGACACGTACGGAACCGACGACTACGACGGCAACGACATGGACTACGCCGAGACCGAGCAGCTCTAGCAACGCTGTCCGGCCCACCACCGGCCCATAACAAGGAGAACCTGGCATGCCAACGCCCACCAAGGGCCCGCGCCTCGGCGGCGGCCCGGCGCACCAGCGGCTGATGCTGGCCAACCTGGCCACATCCCTGTTCGAGCACGGCCGGATCACCACTACCGAGGCCAAGGCGAAGCGGCTGCGCCCGTTGGCCGAGCGGCTGGTGACCTTCGCCAAGCGCGGTGACCTGCATGCACGGCGGCAGGTTATGACGACGATCCGGGACAAGGACATCGTCCACCACCTCTTCGCCGAGATCGGGCCGCGGTTCGCCGAACGACAGGGCGGCTACACCCGGATCGTCAAGGTCGGTCCCCGCAAGGGCGACAACGCGCCGATGGCGATCATCGAGTTGGTCGAGGCGTTGACGGTCGGGCAGCAGGCGGTGGGTGAGGCCGAGCGCGCACGCGGCACCCGCTTCGCCGGGGATCGCGGTACGGCGGCGGCGGTGACCGACCCCGACGAGCCGTCGGCGACTGACAGTGCGGATCCTGACGAGCCGGTGGACTCCGACGAGTCCGTGGCCGACGATGCGGTGGACGCCGAAGCGGTGGACGCCGACCCCGTGGCCGACGACGAGGCAGTGGACGAGCAGGCGCCGTACGGCGAGGGCAGCCACGCGGCCCTGGACGACGGCGGCATGCCCGAGGGCTACCCGATCAAGGGCAACGAGACGTCGAAGCTGTACCACGTGCCGGACAGCCCGTTCTACGACCGCACGGACGCCGAGGTGTGGTTCATTGACACCGAGGTTGCCGAGGCGGCCGGGTTCGAGCTGCCGCCGAGTCAGCAGGAGGACGAGACTTCCGCGGAAGACTCCGAGAACTGACAGCTGTCACACGCATGGACGAGCCCGCCGCCTCCCGACTCGGAGACGGCGGGTTCGTCCGTCTGCGCCTGGATCTGTCCTACGACGGGACGGCGTTCGCCGGCTGGGCGGCGCAGCCCGGTCAGCGCACGGTGCAGGGCACTGTCGAAGCTGCGCTCACGGTGGTGCTGCGCCAACCGGTGTCGCTGACGGTGGCGGGTCGAACCGACGCGGGAGTGCATGCCACCGGGCAGGTGGCGCACGCTGACGTACCGCGGGAACTGTGGGCCATCGACGGGCCGCGGCTGCTGCGTCGGCTGGCCGGCGTACTGCCGCCGGACGTCCGGGTGCGCGCGATCGCGGCGGCGCCGCCCGACTTCGACGCGCGGTTCGCCGCGCTGTCGCGGCGCTACATCTATCGCCTCATCGACGCCCCGTGGGGGGCGCCGCCGCTGCGCCGGCTCGATACGGTCGCCTGGCCGCGGCCGGTGGACGTCGACGCCATGCGGCGAGCCAGTGCCGGGCTGCTGGGCCTGCACGACTTCGCGGCGTTCTGCAAGCACCGCCCGAGCGCCACGACCACGCGCACGCTCCAGGTTCTGGACTGGCATCGGGAGCCCGGTGGGGAAGTGGCCGCCACTGTCCAGGCCGATGCTTTTTGCCACCACATGGTGCGGGGGCTCGTCGGTTGCCTGCTCAGCGTCGGTGCGGGCAGGCATCCGGTCGACTGGCCGGAGTCCCTGCTCGACGCCACCGAACGCTGCGGCGCGATCCCGGTCGCCCCGGCGTACGGGTTGACCCTGGTCGAGGTGGCTTATCCGGACGACGCCGGTCTGGCCGCGCGCA